>JBFZEY010000270.1:0-6715 GCA_041306625.1 Spirochaetota bacterium
CGGATGCCGGTTCGCTTCTCAATGAATTTTGCGCCTATACGTTCGGAAAGGACGCTGCGATGGCGATGGCGTCGTATTTTTCCACGCTCGAGAAGGCATTCGCCCTGGCGCTCGAGATCAGCCCGGCCATGAAGCTCCCGGAGGAGCGGACGCCGATGCTCCGGCTCTTCGATTCGCCTCCGGCGGATCTCGGCGATCCCTTCTTCGAGCCGCCAGCGGAGATCGAGAAAAAGGCGGCTCGGGAAAAGGAAATTTATGCGCTTATAATGAAGGCCGGGGAAAACCTTGAGTCTGCCGCCGACAGCGCACTTCCGGCGGCGTGGCTGCTGGAGCGAAAATCGTTTGATCTCATGAAGGCATGGCTTAGCTTTGACGCCGCGAGGGCGGGTCTCTATGCGGGACTGGCCGCCGGAGTACCGAAAGACGAATTGCTGCGACGTCACGCGGCCGCCGAAAAAGCAATGAGCGCGGTCATTGACTGGAGGCTGGAAGGCATAGCCGGATCGACCTGTCGCGATAATTTTGAACTCATGCACGCGTATTTCTGGCGCCTTCGGCTGGATAAAATAAGGTACGATAACTTTGAGAACGGTATCGGAAAGATATTCGTAAAGTACAGGGCGATGGCGCGAATCGGCTGGCTTTACTTCAAGCTCCTTCGGGCCTACGAATGAATATTTATTGTATGCATAAGCTGAAAAAGCGGACGGACGGATGTCCCGGGTTCCGCGGCAAGTCGAAGAACGTGCAATCATACGATTTAAAGGGGGAATCATGCTGGAAGCCGATATCAACCACCTGGCGATACTCGCCTCCGCGATCGTGAGTATGGCCATAGGGGCCGTATGGTATTCACCGTTCATATTCGGAAAGATATGGATGGCGCAGAGCGGACTGCGGCCCGAGGATATGAAGGGCAGGGGGCGCGCAATGGCGATTGCCGCCGTTTCGGCCCTTGTGGCGGCCTATGTGCTGGCCCATTTCATGGCCCTTCTCGATGTCCAGTCTCTGAACAGAGGGCTTGCCGTGGCCTTCTGGGTGTGGCTGGGTTTCGTGGCGACCGTGATGGCGCTGGAAATGGGTTTCGGCGGAAAATCGCTCAAGGCCTATCTCATCGATGCCGGGAACCAGCTGGCTTCGTTTCTCGCCATGGGGGCCATCCTGTCCGTTTGGAGATAACGAGCCGGAACGAGCGTGTTTTTGGGAATATCTCGTTATGGCGGGTTCTATATCGCCCGCTTGTTGCCGATTATAAATAAAGAGAGAAAGGAAGGAAATGTCGGGTAATACAAAGCAGCGGATTTCGGCATTGCGGATGCTGCCGGTGCTGTTGTCGTTTTCCGGCGGTGCCGTGGTGCTCGTTCTGGCGGGAGTCGGCGGGGGCGGGATGAAGGCCGGTTTGACGACTGCCGTCGCACTCGCCCTTGCGCTGATTGCCGCACAGGGGCTTCTCGGCTTCATCATCATCGGCCGTTTGCTCGGGCGCGAGCGCGGGCTGGCCGTACGCCTCGCGGGGATTGCGGGAGTACGGACCGAGGCCGACGGGCCGCGGGGCTTGCCGGCGCTGACGATCTGCGATGAATTCTCGAAACGCCTCGATGCGCTGATGAACACTCTGGAGCATGCCACCGAAGGGCTCTCCGCCGCGGCGGGCCGCATGTCCGAAACCGCTTCGAAGGTGTTCGAAAACGCGAAATCGCAGAACGTATCGATCGTCAATATCGCCGCCTCGGTTGAGAAGGTCGCCGTGGGCATCAACTCGGTGGCCGAAAACGCGGTCCAGCAGGCCGAAGGGCTCCAGACACTCGTGGCGCTCATCCGGAGCCTCATGGAGACGGCCGAGACGCTGGCGCAGAGGATCGAAGAGGCGGTCTCATCGACTCACGCGGTTGCCGAAAACGCCGAGCGGGGGCGCGAGCGCCTCAACGAGGCCTCGCAGGGCATGCTCCAGATCATGAAGGATTCGGGCGCGATCAATGAAGTGGTTGAAGTGATAGGCGATATTTCCGACCGCATCAACCTGCTTTCGCTCAACGCGGCGATCGAGGCGGCGCGGGCGGGTGACGCGGGCCGGGGATTCGCCGTGGTGGCCGACGAGGTATCGAAACTCGCCGACCGCACGTTCTCGAGCGCGCGCGACATCGGCGAGATGATCTCGGGAAGGGGTAAAATCCTCGAAGGAAACACCGTTACCATCCGAGAAGCAGTGAATTCGGTCGGCGGAATAATGGAGACGATCGAGCGGATCGGCGAGGACGTTAAAAAGGTTGCCAATACGGTCAAGGACCAGGCCCAGCTCAATTCGATCGTGGCCGATCATGCGCAGATGATCAGCGGCAAGTCCGAGGAGATCGACGATGCCACGACCGAGCAGAAGATCGCGATCTACGACGTGTTGACGAATGTTAACGGCATCAATGCCCTGTTCAGGGAAAACCTTTCCATGGCGCGCGAGTCGGTAGAGGCCGCCGGTGCCGTCGCCGATTTCGCCGGCGGTATCCGCGACGCGCTTGCCGTATTCAAGAAGGCGTCCATCAGCGGCTGACGGACGGGCGCATTATTTTTCCCCCACAAATCCCAGTATCAGTTCCGAAATCATGCCGGCGCTGCGGCCATTGAGGTGCAGAAAGTCGGTAAGAAGCTGGAAGCCGTTCCCCTCCGCGATTTCATCGAAGCTTTTGTGCAGGATGAAGTGTTTGAATATTCCCACATACATAAGGGACTGCAATTCTGAATAGGAGTGGCGCGGGGGCCGCGGATTCGCCTTCAGATACGCCACCATCTTTTCGTTAAGCGGCAGGAACGCGCATCCTTCACGGCGGGCGGTTTCGCGAATCAACGTGCTGTATTCAATGCTCGCCCTGAACGAAGGGGACTCCGGACTTTCGCCTATGGGCGGTATCGACATGAGGGCGATACGCGCCGTGGTCTCGTTCTTCAGCCGGCGGCAGATTTCGGCAAGGTTTTTCGCAAACCAGGCTTTTTCGGGCGTCTGCGGGAGCTTCATGTTCCTGACGGCGCGCGCGGCGTTTTCCGGATCAAGCGTTGAATTGGCGTCGTTGGTGCCGATGAGTATGGTGACGAAATCCGGTTTGCAGCGAATGATGTCGTCGATTCTTAATAGCACGTTATACGCGAGTTCATCATTAACGCCGGCGTTAATTAGTAGAAGGTCTTTCCCATGTGATTTTTCGGCAAGCATATCGACATAATTATGGCTCACCCTCCCGTGGGTGATGCTGTCGCCGACGCAGACGATCACTTTTTTATCCTTACGGTCGGGATTCGAGCTCAGAAACTTGCCGGGGCTGTTATCCGGGAGACGCTGTGCCATATGCGAGCCATAGAGAAATATTCCGGCGCACAGCACCGCCAGAACGACTGCAATTACGAATATCTTCCTTATCATGATCAACCCCCGGTATATGACTGATTTACACCCTGTGGAAAATATGCACATAATGGACGTCCTGCCAGCATTTTTTCTGAAAAATTCGTATTCTCGGGTGCCCAGGCGCCATCGGCGCTGATCGTGCGGTACGGGGAATTAATCCTTGACGACTGGGGCGATCGCTGTTTTTTGTTAGGGAAATGTTAACTTTCCCGGTGCCTGCTGCCGGCCGGATGCCCGGGCAAGCCATCCATCCTAGACCAAAAAAGGGGCCGAATCAATGAGCGGATTGAGCGTAAGCGTTACCATCTTCGGGGGGCTTGGCCTTTTCCTGTTCGGGATGAAGATCATGAGCGAGTCGCTGCAGATGGCGGCCGGCGATCGGATGAAGTCGATACTCTCGACGGTGACCAGCCGCCCTATTGTGGGAGTCTTTACCGGCTTCATCATCACCTCCATTATACAGTCTTCAAGCGCGACCACCGTCATGCTGGTGAGCTTCGTGAGTGCCGGGCTCATTACGCTTCAGCAGTCGGTGGGCATTATCTTCGGCGCTAACATCGGCACAACGGTCACCGGCTGGCTTGTCGCCATTTTCGGTTTCAAGGTTCAGATCGCCGCCTTCGCGCTTCCGGCGATCGGAATCGGTTTCTTTATAAGATTTCTGAACAACGAGAAGCTGCAGCAATACGGTGAGGTTCTGCTCGGTTTCGGCGTGCTCTTCCTCGGGCTCGACGTAATGAGCGGTGCGGTCAAGGACCTGCGAGGCTCCGAGGGCGTCATGAGTTTTATGGCCGGATACATCGCGTCCAGTACGCCCCGTGTGGTCCTCGTCGTCGGAATCGGCACCGCGATTACCATGCTCCTGCAATCCTCGAGCGCCACCATGGCGATGACAATGACTCTCGCGGTCCACGGTCTGATCGACTTCCAGACGGCCTGTGCGCTGATTCTCGGCGAAAACATCGGTACCACCATCACCGCCAATATCGCCGCCGTGGGTGCATCGAGCGACGCCAAACGCGCGGCGCGCATACATCTGCTTTTTAACCTGTTCGGAGTATGCTGGGTGGTTACGGTCTTTCACCTGTTCTTCGTGCCAATGGTGGATTATATCGTGCCGGGCGATCCGTATACGGCTGACCATGCGGCGCGCTCCATGGCCATCGCGAGCCATCTGGCGGCCTTCCACACGATGTTCAACGTCTGCAATACCATAATATTTTTTCCGTTCGCCGGTGTGCTGGTGAAGCTCGCTACGCGCATGGTCCCGGCGAGCAAGGCCGCCGATCCCGACGCGTTTCATCTCAAGTATATCAGCACCTCGCTTATATCGACCCCATCCATCAACATCAACCAGGCACGCCTCGAGATACGCCATATGGCGCAGATCGTCCTCGAGATGTTCGATATGGTGATGGACGTGTTCCACAAGCCGACCGACAAGCTCGGTGCGATCGTCGAGGAGGTGGGCCGCAAGGAGAACGTCGTGGACCGCCTCGAGAAGGACATCTCGGACTTCCTGGTGCGTTCCTCACAGCAGAACCTGTCTCAGGAGCAGAGCCAGTCGATTTCGGCGATGCTGCACATGGTCAACGAGATGGAGCGCATGGGGGATCACTGCGAATCGCTGCTTCGGTATACCAGGCGAAAGTACGACAGCGGGATCGAGTTTACCGAACAGGCCATGAAGGAGATCGACGAGATCGCCGGGAAGGTGCGGGAGTTCCTCGTGCTGTTGAACGACAATATCATGGCCGACCGGCCGAACATCCTGCCGCGCGCCAGGGTGATCGAGGACAGGATCGACGAGCTCCGCCGCATTCTGAAAAAAGGGCACATTCAGCGGCTCAACCAGGGGGTCTGCGACGTTCCTTCCGGCCTCATCTTTATCGACATGCTCACGAGCTTCGAGAAGATAGGCGACCATGCCTTCAATGTCGCCGAGGGGATCGACGGGGCCCGCGTGTTCTGACGGGTCCGTTATGCGTTAAATATTAAGGTATTTCTTCTCCATTTCCGCGGGCGGGATCGGTCTGCTGTAATAATACCCCTGGATGAGATCGCAAGCGAGTTCGCGGAGAATGTCGAGCTGCTCGCGCGTCTCGATGCCCTCGGCGACGGTGCGGAGATTGAGAGAGCGAGCCATCAATATGATGGCCGAGACGATCGCCCGGCTGTCCGCATCGGTGGCGATGTCCCTGATAAACGATATGTCGATTTTCAGGTTGTCCAGCGGGTACCGCTTGAGGTAGCCGAGCGAGGAATAACCGGTCCCGAAGTCGTCGATCGAGATCGTAAAGCCGGCCTCGCGGAGCGTTGCGAGGGTCGTCCGCGTGAATTCCGGGTCTCTCATGAAGGTGCTTTCGGTGATTTCGAGCGTCAGCATCGAGGGACTCGCACCGCACTCGCCAACCAGTGCGATCAGCCTCTCCGCAAAATCCTTCTGCCTGAACTGAAGCGGCGAGATGTTTATCGCAACGCACACTTCCCTGCGGCCCCGTTCACGCCACTCCCGTATCTGGCGGCACGCCTTTTCCACCACCATATCGCCAACCTGGAGGATGAGCCCCGATTCCTCGAGCACCGGAATGAAACGGACCGGCGAAACCGGACCGAGTTCGCCGCTGTTCCAGCGGAGCAGGGCTTCCATGCCGGCGACCTCTTCAGTCGACGCGGAGAAATAGGGCTGGTAATGGAGCTCGAATTCGTTGGAAGCGATGGCGTTCCTGAGCAGCGCCTCCATGTTTAAAAACTCGGATGCCTTTTCGTTGAGGTCGGTAGTATAAAACCGGTACGTGTTGCCCTGGTTTTTCGCCCGCGCCATCGCGATGTCGGCGTTCTGTAAAAGGACACGCGCGTCGTCGCCGTCGTCGGGGCATATCGATACGCCCATGCTCGCCGTAAGGACAATGTCCTTTCCGTTGATGCTTATGGGCTCCGAGATGATGTTACGGAGCTTCTCGGTCATGAGAATGAGGTCGTCCTGGCGCGCCACGTCGGCGAGGATGAGGGCGAACTCGTCGCTGCCGGAACGCGCCAGGGTGTCCCCTTCGCGGATTGAGCCGCCGATCCTCTTTGCCAGTACGCGGAGGACCTCGTCGCCCGCGCTCATGCCGAAGACGTCGTTGAGAAATTTGAAGCGGTCGATGTCGAGAAGTATCACCGCCACCACGCGCTCCTTGTATTCGGCCCTCGCGATGGCCTGCCCCAGCCGGTCGATGAAGAGGCTGCGGTTGGGGAGCTCCGTGAGCAGGTCGTAAAAGGAAAGAAAATTGAGCCGTTCCTCCATGGCGAGCTTCTCGGTGACGTCCCGGCCCGTCG
>JBFZEY010000271.1:0-5562 GCA_041306625.1 Spirochaetota bacterium
CCCTCGCGTCGCCCGCCAAGCAGAAGATATTCGCCTTCGCGTCGGCGCAGGCCGCCAAAAACCTTCACCGCGTCTGCCGCGACCTCCCGGTCAGGAGCATCAAGTACAAGATCGCGAACAAGCTCGTTTTTTCCAAGCTCAAGGCGACCCTGGGCATGGACCGGCTGAAATATGCCATCTCCGGCGGCGCTCCGCTTTCGGTCAGCGACGCCGAGTTCTTCGTCGGCATGGGCATGAAGATCCTCGAGGGCTTCGGCCTTACCGAAACCTCGCCGGTAACGCATTTCAACCGGCCCTGGTTCATCAAACCGGGCACGGTGGGCCATGCCATCCGCGGAACCGAGACCAAAATCGCCGACGACGGCGAGCTCCTCATCCGCGGGCCGCAGGTTATGGCCGGCTATTACAAGAATGAAGCCGCCACGAAAGAAGTCTTCACCGAGGACGGATTCTTCCGCACCGGCGACATCGCCATGATCGACGAGGACGGCTGCCTGAAGATAACCGGCCGCATCAAGGACATTATCGTGACCGCAGGCGGAAAGAACATTTCCCCGCAGAACATCGAAAACAGCGTGAAGAACAGCCGCTACGTGGAGCAGATCGCCGTCATCGGCGACCGGCGCAAGTTTTTGTCCGCGCTGGTTGTTCCGGGCTTTCCGGAGCTCGAGGCGTGGGCGAAACAGGAGGGTATTGAATACCGGGCGGTGACGGAGCTCCTCACCAACGCGAAGGTGCTCGAGCTCTTCCGGAAGGAAATCGACGAGAACACGGTCCATTTCGCGCGCGTCGAGCAGATCCGCAAGTTCACGCTCATCAAGGCCGAATGGACGCAGGTGACCGGCGAGCTGACCCCCACGCAGAAGGTGAAGCGCCGCGTGATCGAGAAGAAATACGCGGCCGAAATCGACGCCATGTATGCCGGTGAAACGGGGGATTGATTCGCTGTACTATGGATATGAAAATGCCGCCTGTCATGAACCATTATCCGGAATAAGTGAAAAAACCGGGCGATGATCCCGATCGTCGCCCGGTTTTCTCGTATGATCATAACCTTGAATGTTTTGCTTTATACCTGTTGAAGGGTTATTGGGGGTGATTATATATCGATCGTTTGTATATCCTTTATGGAGAGCAGTTGTTTATCGGCGGTTATAAGATGTGCTTCTTTATTGAGGGCGGTGGCCGCTATTATAGCATCGGGCAGTTTCAATTTATGGTTCTTTCGGAACGATAATACGGACTCGACCAGTCGCATATCCGCGTTAGCGAGCGGAATAACCTCGATACGTTCGATAAATTGATAGAAAAGGGATTTATCTTCATCCTGCAGTCCGGGAAAAGCCAGGAATTCAATAAAGGAGATGATTGATATTCCCACCCATTCGGCACGAACGACAAGATTGACGAGATTGGAATTACCTTGAAGAAGAGAGACGATTGCGTTGGTGTCAAGCAGGTATTTACCACTCATTTCGAATGGCCTTTTGGGCGGCCAGTGCGTCGCCGTTCCATTTTAGCCTTCCCGTAAGATCGGAAAAATCGTACGTATACACGGGTTTTTTCCGTTTCTCAATCGTGAGAACTACTTCGACTTCTCCTTCCGTCAGGGGGGTCGGAATATCGATTTTCAGACGGCCATCGCGGTTTATTGTCGCACTGATTCTCAGGGTTTCCATTTTGCTTATAGAAGGCTTTGCTTTTTTCAATTCTTTCCTCAATCCGCGAATTTCATGGTCAATTCGTTTTTTACGCAATCATCAATTCCCGAACACGAATACTCATATTCGAGAATAAACTCAATCGCCGGTGCTGTAAATAGGGTACAATCAAGACTACAATTTGTCAAGAGAATGCCGTGCCTTATCCTCGCATCGAGGATATGTACCGTCGCTCCAGTTTAAGAAAAATCCGATTACGCCAGCTTCTCAAGCGCGGCCTTTATCCGCTCCACGCCCTTCAGGATATTCTCGTCCGACGTGGCGAAAGAGAGGCGGATGTTGTCGTCGTTGCCGAACTCCACGCCCGGCACCACCGCCACCTGGGCGACTTCGAGCAGGTACGATGTCAGCGCGCTCGAAATCGACGGGCCTTCGTATTTTTCCCTTAGCGCCTTCCACCCCCTGAGCTTCTCGACGCCCCTGATGTTGGGGAACGCGTAGAACGCCCCCTCGGGCATGAGGCAGGATATTCCGGGTGCGGCATTGAGTCCGTCGACTATGAGCTTCCGCCTGCGGTTGAAGGCCTCGACCATGGCGGTGATGACCGACTGGTCGCCGACGAGCGCGTCGACCGACGCCCACTGCGAGATGGACGTGGGGTTGGAGGTGGACTGGCTCTGCAGTATCTCGACCTTTTTTATGACCTCCGCGTCGCCGGCCATGTAGCCGATGCGCCAGCCGGTCATGGAATAGGCCTTCGAGACGCCGTTGAGCACGATGGTCTTTTTATACAGCTCGCTCGAGAGGTTCGCGGTGTTGGCGAAGGTTCGCCCGTCGTAGACGATGGACTCGTAGATGTCATCGGATATGATGACGATATCGCGCTTATCGAGCACCGCTGCAAGTTTAAGAAGTTCGTCGCGGGAATAGGTCGCTCCGGTCGGATTTGACGGGGAGTTAAGTATGACCGCCCGGGTTTTTTTGGAGATCGCTTTTTCGAGGTCGGCGGGGGTCATCTTGAAACCCTTTTCCTCGCTCGCCTGCAGAATCACCGGAACGCCGCCGGCGAGCTCAACTATGGGCGGGTAGGAAACCCAGTAGGGTGCCGGCACAATTACCTCGTCGCCGTCATTAAGGAGCACCTGCATCAGGTTATAAAACGAGTGCTTTCCGCCGCAGTTCACCGTGACCTGCGCTACGTCGTAATCCAGGGCGTTATCGCGTTTGAATTTCTCGACGATCGCCTTTTTAAGCTCCGGGATCCCGCCGGCGGGCGTGTATTTTGTCTTTCCGGCATCTATGGCCTTTATCGCCGCGTTCTTGATATGGGCCGGCGTGTCGAAGTCGGGTTCCCCCGATCCGAAACCGATTACGTCGATACCCTTCGCCTTGAGCGAGTTGGCGAGCGCTGTTATGGCAAGCGTTGCCGAAGGCTTCACCTTGAGAATTCTCCCGGAGAATTGCATGTTCATACCCCTGCGTGTCGTAATAGTGAGGAACAATAACGGTATTGAGAGCGGTTAACCGGTGATCGGTGGAGTGACGGAGCGTGTACGCTGAAGATGCCGGGCCTTTCCGCCAGACCGGAATGAAAATAGATGGTACTGGCATGGTGTCAACAGTTTTTTGGTAAATTGATGGCACATGCAACGTAATTTTTCCACCTATATAAAAAAGGATTTGCGTAATTGTCCGGAAGAGGGTACGACCACGCTGGGTCCGAGTACGGTGGCTGAGGGCTAGGCCCCGGTGACCGGCGCGGTTCGGACTATACAATAGAGGCTAATATATGATTATACGGTTCTGGGGAGTGCGTGGTTCCATCCCGACACCGCCCACCGACGCGGTGATGCGGGAGAAGATCAGGAAAGCGCTCGTGCAGGCTTCCCCGGCTGACATTTCGTCGGAAGAATCCATAGATCGCTTCCTCGATTCTCTTCCTTATTCCGTCCGCGGCACCTATGGCGGCAACACCACCTGTCTGGAGGTGCGCACCGCCGATGATGATATCTTCATCATCGATTGCGGCACCGGTATCCGGCATCTTTCGGCGGAGCTCATGAAGGGGGATTTCGGCCGCGGCCAGGGTATCGCCAATATCCTGCTTACGCACACACACTGGGACCACATACAGGGCATTCCATTTTTCGTGCCCTTCTTCGTGAAGGGAAACCGGTTTCATATCTATTCGCCCTTTCGCGACATCAAGGAGCGCGTGGAATACCAGCAGGTATTCACCCATTTTCCGGTGAACCTTGATTCGATGCTCGCCACCAAGGAGTTTTTCCTCCTTGAGAAGGAGGCGCCGTTTTATCTCAACAACGTGGCGATCATCAACAAGCGGATGCGGCATCCCGGCGGCGCCTTCGGTTACCGGATAGAGGAGGACGGAAAATCGTTCGTCTTTACCAGCGACTGCGAGTTCAATATCGACGAGATCGACCAGATCGACTCGTACAGGGATTTTTTCTGGAACGCCGACGTTGTCGTATTCGACACGCAGTACACCTTCGAAGAGGCCATCGACAAGATTGACTGGGGGCACTCCTCTGCGTCGATCGCGATCGATATAGCCCTGCGCTTCAATGTTAAAAAGCTCATCCTCTTCCACCACGAGCCCACCTACAGCGACGAAAAGCTGGAGACGGTGCTTTCGAACGCGCGGACCTACATGAGCATGAACGCGAGGAGGAAGGGGGTGCTCGATATCGACATCGCTCGCGAGGGCGCCATCATCGAGCTCTGACGGGCCGCCTCAGTGCGTCCCCTGGAGCCGGTCGATGTCCGCATGCCTGCCGATGACGATCATGATCGCGTCTGCGGAGATCACGTCGTGGGCCGTGGGGGCGATCTTTATCTTGTATTTTTTTTCTTCGATTCCCGGCGACACTTCCCCCGGTGGCGGATATTTCAACCCGATGATCTGGCAGCCGAATCGCGTGCTGATCTGGAGATCTTTTAAAGATTTCCCGATGAAACTCTTCGGTGGCGTGACCTCGATAATGCCGTAGTCGTCGGTGATCGGAAGGTAGTCCATCGCGTTCTTGAGCGCGAGCTTGTTGGCCACGCGGACCGCCATGTCCTTTTCGGGGAAGATGACATCGGTCACGCCGATCATCCTTAAAATTTTGCCATGGTCCTCGGATACTGCGCGCACGATGATCCGCGGGATTCCGATTTCCTTTATATAGAGCGAGATTAGAATGCTCGCGCCCATGTCGTGGCCGATGCTGATGATCGCCCCGTCGAAATCCCTGAGTGCGAGCGATTCCAGCACCTCCTTGTTGGAGGCGTCGCCGATGATGGCGTGGCTTATGAAGTCCCTGGCGTGCTGCACCGCGTCGCGGCTGGAGTCCATGCCCAGCACCTCGCAGTTGTTCTCCACAAGCGTAAGGGCTATGTTGAAGCCGAAGTTGCCGAGTCCGATGATAAAAAACTTTTTCATGGCTTAACCTATCATTATATGCTCTTCGGGATAGCGGATGTCCACCTGTTTTTTGCCCGTGGTAAGCGCGGTGATCAGGGTGAGCGGTCCGAGCCTGCCGATGTACATTACCGCGCATAACAGCAGTTTGCCCGCAGTACTAAGATTGGGAGTGAGGCCTGTAGAAAGGCCGACCGTGCCGAAGGCGGAAGTGACCTCGAACATGGCGGCAAGGAAGACGTTTTTTACCGCCGGCGTCCCTACGACAAGGAGGGAGAAGGTTGCCGTCGAGACGAAAATGAGCGCGAGTATGAACAGCGACGTGCTTTTCTCAACCGTATCGGAATCGAGGGCGCGTCCCCACAGCACGATCTGGTTCCGCCCGCGGAACTTCATAAAAAGGAGGAGCCATACAACCGCCATGCTCGTGGTCTTTACCCCTCCGGCGATCGAGCCGGGAGACCCTCCGGTGAACAT
>JBFZEY010000272.1:0-6770 GCA_041306625.1 Spirochaetota bacterium
GCGTGAGGGCCGGCCATATTCTTGATGACAGAGGTTACCCATGATTGACACTGCATCCCTCGTTACCTTTAGAGTCTACCTGGTTCTCCTTATGGCCATCGGCATTTATTTCTACCGGACAACCTCAAACCTCGAGGACTACCTCCTCGGGGGCAGGGGACTGGGGCGATGGGTCACCGCCTTTTCCGCCCAGGCCAGCGATATGAGCGGCTGGCTCATGATGGGCCTGCCTGGCGCCGTCTATCTCGGCGGCATGCCCGCCGCCTGGATCGCCATAGGCCTCTTCATCGGCACGGCGCTGAACTGGCGCCTGGTCGCGGCACGCCTGAGGGTATACACACAGAAGACCCGCTCTCTTACGCTCGCGTCGTTTTTCGAGGAACGCTTCAAGGATCCCTCCGGGCTCCTGCGAATGATTACCGCTCTGATCACCCTCATTTTCTTTACAATCTACGCATCATCGGGGCTTGTCGCCTCGGGCAAGCTTTTCGAGTCGATGTTTCATATCGATTACGCGGCCGCGGTGGTCCTGGGCGGTGTGTTTATCATCGCCTATACCTTCCTCGGAGGTTTCCTCGCCGTATGCTATACCGACCTTCTGCAGGGGGCGCTGATGCTCTTCGCCATCATCGTCGTGCCGGCAATCGGATTCTACATGGTGGGCGGTCCATCCGCGATCGCGTCGGAAATGGCCGCCAGGGGAATCCCCGCCGGGCTCTTCCCCTCGGGCGGGATCAGCGTTCTGGCGATCGTCTCTGCAACGGCATGGGGACTTGGATATTTCGGCCAGCCGCACATACTGACGCGTTTCATGGGAATCCGGTCTGTCTCCGAGGTGCCGGGCGCGACCGCCATCGCCCTGGTCTGGGTGGCCCTCTCTCTCGCCGGGGCGATAGCCGTCGGACTCATCGGCATCCCTCTCTTCGAGGGGCTCTCGGGCGGCAACGAGGAGAAGGTTTTCATTTACATGATCGACACTGTGCTCGCACCATGGATACGCGGAGTCATGCTCGCTGCCGTTCTCTCCGCGATAATGTCGACGATCGATTCGCAGCTCCTGGTATCGTCATCAACCCTCACCGAAGATTTCTATCGGAAAGCCGTCAAGCGTGACGCTTCCGAGCGCGAGATGATGATCGTCGGGCGCGTGTCGGTCATCCTTATATCGATCATTGCTCTTCTCCTTGCACTTAAACCCGGCAACACCATCCTCGGCCTGGTCGCCTATGCGTGGGCGGGGTTCGGGGCGGCCTTCGGTCCGGTAGTACTCGCCGCTCTCTTTTCCCGCGACACAACCTGGCAGGCGGCGCTTGCCGGGATGCTGACGGGGACCGTCGTTTTGGTTGTATGGAAGAGCCTCGGTCTCGGAACACAACTATACGAGATCGTGCCGGGGTTCGCCGCCAATGTCGTCGCGATTGTAATCGTAAACAGGTTCACCCTCGGCGCAGGCGAGGCCGCGCGGCGCGAATTCGACGAGGTTCTGTCGATCGTACGGGATTTTTCCTCTTGACGGGCGCGCGGCGTTCCATATCATCAGGAGAACAGAGAGCGCCCCAGGGCGTTAGTAACCATACAACAGAGGAAGGAACACCATGAAACGCATTCTTTTCTGCCTCACCGCACTCGTCTTTGCAATCTCATGCGGACCTTCGGTCAACCCCCAGCTCAAGGCAAAAATCGACGGACAGTTTGGCGCGGTATCCAAAAAAAATTACGGCGCGGCGGGCAGATTCATGAAACCCATGCCCTACGCTGTCGGACAGTACGTCATACTCGGAACGATGGATTCGAGCGGGAAGCGCTCGATCAGCCGCACAATGATCGCCGGCAAGGCGGACGGAGGATGGGTCATCGAAAGCGGCACGCTCAATACCGCGCAGGAATCCGCCGTACAACTATGCGTTCGAGGGCTCGAAAAAGCCGCCGCCACGGGCAATGCCGAGAACGTTGAATTCGTATGGATAAAACTCAAGGACGAGAAGGGTGCCATCCAGCGAATCGAGGGACCCGTCCTGGCCATGATGCGCTCGGTCTATAAAAACAACCTTTCGTCCCTCAACGTAAAGGCTGCCATATATGTGAACGGCGGGACTGTCGCGGTGCCGGCAGGCACATTCGCCGCGACCAACAGGGTCGAAGCGGAGGTCAGCTTCCTCGGAAAGACCTACCGCTCAACGGCATGGCACCATTCCGCGGTACCCATCAACGGCATGGTGAAGATGATTTCGGAGGACGGCAAGAACCAGACCGTTCTGCTCGGATTCGGCTTTAAAGGGGCGGTTTCGGAATTCTAAAGAACGCGCTTCATATCCGCCCGGCCGGACATCGGGTACGTCCGGCCGCGGCGCTTTATTCGACCCTCTTCTCTTTGCCCTGAATGTAGCCCCATCGCTCAAGCAGCTTGTTGACGTCCTTCGACAGGTATTTCTCGTTCGAGACTCCGCGCAGACCCCGTTCCAGCGAGTCGTGCCAGTAGTACAGCGCTCCGCCGGCCAGTGCCGCCATTTCGGGAATCGGCTCGCCGCCTGCGGCGCCCGAAGAGGGGTCAAGCCTGAACGATCCTCCTTTCCGGGCAAAGACCGGCAGCAGGTAGCGGCCGGCCAGAAGCGCGCCGGCGTCCGCCGTTACCAGCGCGCACGCGGCGCCCGCGGGTATCGTCTGGAAGCGAATCCGGTCGCCGGGCGCCAGCGTAAAGGCGATCTCCTTTCTGCCGATTTTACGAATTTTCGACAGGCCCGAGCCCGGGGATACACACTCCAGATCGTAGAAAAATCCGTCCACCACACGCAGTCTGCCGCCCGAGGCATGTCCGTTAACCGAAATATAGCTGTCCGGCTGCCTGAAGCGTTCCCCGGCCAGGATCATCCTCATCCGGCGTGCGTCGTCCGGACGTTCGTTCACGATATTTTTCCGCTCGTTTTGGTCCTTCTTGAGATCATACAGTTCGGCGTATTCCTTAACGACATCTCCTCCCCAGTGAAACGGGTGGACGCCGAATCCATAAAACCGTTCCGCGTACTTGTATCCGTGCGCGCGCACGGAGTACATCATCCTTCCCTCGCTGTACACCGGTCGTTCGCCGCGCTCGGTCCCGTCGAGGATAGTCCGTATCGTTTTACCCTGAAAACTCCGGGACACCCCCAATCCCATAAAATCCAGGACGGTCGGTGCGATGTCCATGCTGCGCACCTGCGCGTCAGTCTTCATGTTTCGGTACGCCAATCGTTTCTGGGGTTTGATGACCAGCGGCACCCGCAATTCCTCGTCGTACTGCGTCTGCCCGTGGGAATACAGGGCCCTGACATCGGTATAGGGGCTCATTTCCTTGTCGGGGCTGAAAATCTCCCCGTGGTCGGCGGTCACCACGATAATCGTGTTGTCATAGAGCCCCAGTCGCTTCAGCGCGTCCACCACCTTCCCGAGATATTCATCGGTATAGGCGACCTCGCCGAGATAGGCGCGAAACCACGGATGGAGCGAAGGGAAGCGCGCGCGCAGCGGTTCAAGATAGCGCTCCGGGGGGATATACGCGTTATGCGGCGCGTTATAGTTTATGAACAGGAAAAACCGCCGCTTTGCGTTATTTTCGATCCATGCCACCGCCTCGTCGGTGATATCGACCGTGTCCTCCACCGGCGACTGGTACTCGGAAAGCTCGTCGAAGTCAGATCCACCCCGATACCGGTATAGTCGATTATAAAGGCGTTGTTCCCGATCGATCGGGTGATAAAGCCGTGTTCCTTGAGAATACTCGTTATGGGCCGCGCGCCGCTTTTACGGTAAAAGAACTCCTTCTCCTCGTCGGTGACCGGCGGATAAAAGATGTTCACACCGGTACGGGACGCCTGCACGCCCGCGAGCATACAGATGGTGGAAGGCCTGGTCCAGTTGGAGACGACGAAATGATTACCGAAGGCGATCCCGTCGCGTGCGAGCGCATCGATGTACGGGGTGATCCCGTAGCGCTGTACGACCGCATCGACCGCGTCGGCCCTCAGCGAATCTATGGAGATGAAGACGACGTTCGGCGGACGGGAGGATTTCAGTTTCCGCGCGAAGATCCGGGGATTGGCCAGAAAGACGTGAGCGGTCCGCTCCGAGGCGTTCGCCAGCCGGATCTCGATGGATGAATCACCGAGAGAAATGCCGTCCAGGTCGACCGAGTACTCCTTCCAACCCCGATCGGGGATGCCGTCCCCGCCGACCCTGAAAATCTCGTCGAGCCTCCCATTGCGGATCACCGAAATGGACAGATCGCACCGCGAATTCCGCACGCCCAGCCCCCCGAGGGAGAAGCTTAGGGTCGACCCGGGCGCATCGGTGTCCAGCGGGATGGTTATGCGGCAGGGAGAGTGCTTCACCGCACCGATATAGAGCGAGCGGCGCATGTTCTGGTACATCTTTGCGGCGTCGATCTCGAAGCCAACCTTGAGCAGACGCGGGGAATCGACGCCATATGGATTACGGTAGAGCTGTTCGTGCCGCAGCAGGTCCGCGTATTTTGCGGCGAATCCGTTGTCGTCCACCATGGCGGCATCGAAGCCGTCGATAATGTCGGCTGCGATTCCCTCGGTGTCCGTCCCTGCCCGGACGGAACAACCGGCCGCGAGCACGGCGCAAAGCGCCACCAGCGCATACGACGCGCACCGGAGACTCCGTCGTTTGCTGTAATTCATCACCGGCATGTATTCCAGTTCCCGATTTTCCGCATGCGGCATTGTACCCGTACGCTTTTTTTAGGATACAAAAAAATCATTCAACCGCCCGTTCCTCTTTGCGGCCGCCATATGTATCCCTGACAATGAGCGAAACCTGAAATTGCCGATTGCGAAGTCGCAAGCCGATCTTAAAAAAGTATTGCATTTGAACCCGGCCGGCCCGAATATAGAGAGTGCGGGGACCGTTCCATAAATCCGTTCCCCGCGACAAGGAGAAATCCCGATGATAATTGACGAAAAACAGATACTTCGTGTCGCCGAACTCGCCCGACTCGAGCTTACCGAGCAGGAAAAGAAGGAGTATTCGCGCCAGCTTTCGGACATACTGGCCTACGTAGAAAAAATCAGCGAGATGGACACGGTGAACGTGCTGCCGACCGACCATATCGTCGAACTTTATAATGTCTTTCGCGATGACCTTGTCCGTGAACATGATGGCGCTTCCGCCCTGCGCTCCATGGCTCCGCGCTTCGAGGATGGACATGTCGTGGTGCCGATCATCATCGAGGGACAGGAATGACGCGTCTCTTTATCGGCCTGCCAATCGATGCACAGATGCGTACGGCGCTGCGCCCGGCGCACGAATTTCTCTCCGGACAGGACCACATCCTCAAGACTGTCCCTCCGGAGAACTATCACATCACCGTCAAGTTTCTCGGCGAGTGCGAAGGCAATGTGGCTAACGCGATCGAAAGCACCTTCCTGGAGATCGCGGTACCGGACGTCGATATCCCGTTCACGCTTTCGGGGATGGGTGCTTTCCCGGACATGAAAAAGCCGACGGTTATTTGGGCCGGGCTTCTGGCCGAACCCGAGCCGATGAGCCTGCTTTTCAAGAATGTTGAGCGGTTCGCCTCCAATTTTCGTTTCAGGGAAGAGAAGCGCCAGTTCTCCCCGCACCTCACGCTCGCACGGCTCCGAAGCGGAAGGAAAATCACCGGGGATCTCCTGAAATTCATCGAGAATAATACCAAAACCCTTTACGGAGAATCCTGCTTCACCCGCCTTGCGCTCTACTCGTCAAAACTGACACCTGAAGGCGCAAACTATACCGAAATCAGGTCAATCTCCTTCTGAACAAACCCGGGCGCTGCACATTGGACCGGATTCATCGCCCCGCCGGTTAGAATTACACGGTACTTCGGCGGGTAAATCACTATGGTTTTGGCTGGACACAAAAAGCACGACCGGTAATCTTACCATATCGACCGGTATGGAGCTAACCATGGCTGAGTGCAAACGATGCGGGATCTGCTGCCAGGATGTACGACTGGCGGAATCCCCCGATATGCTTGAAAGGGCCTATCACTACTGGAAAAAAACGCCCTCCATAGACCCGAACTTCTCGGAAATATACCTGATCTTCCCCATGCTGCGGTTCCTGTACGAGGATCAGCGGGAGGACCTGCCGTATCATTACCGCTGCGTTCATTACGCCCTCGACGAAAACGGACTGCCCGCGTGCTCAATTCATCCGATACGGCCGCGAATGTGCCGGGACTTCCCCCACTATGACGGCGTCGAACACCTCGACCGGAGCGGGCCGGTGAGCCCCTATCCAGGATGCGGGTACAACAATACCGATTGATACCACGATCGTATTACCCTTGACCTCGCCGCGCTTGCGCCGTATCGTTGTATCCATTGATACCCGGCGCGACGGGAACGCGTCGCGGGGATTGACTGATCGCAGGGGGATTATCAGGAAAATGCTGTTTCGAAAGCCCGCCATGGTAAAAGTGACGATCAAATTGTTTTCCGGGATAAACAGAGATCTCGATCTGACCGACTACGACCCTTCACGCGGGATCGAGCTCGAGGTCCGCGACGGGACGCGCCTGAAGAAGGTATTGAAGCGGCTCGGCATGCGCAAATTGATGCATAACGCGTATTTCCTTAACGGTGAGCGGGCCGGGCTCTGGACCCGCCTGAGGGATGAAGACGAGATATCCTGCATCAAGCCTTCCGCCGGCGGTTGAAGCCCTCACTCCGTTTCATCACACCCGGAGGGCAGGTATTGCCTGTTGATGTTTTCCATCGATCGAAACA
>JBFZEY010000273.1:0-3340 GCA_041306625.1 Spirochaetota bacterium
CGCGCCGTTTGAAGAAAGCACTGACATTGATTCACCGGCGGCGGCCGTGGAACCGTTCACTACGATAGCGAGCAAAAAGAAAACCGCTATCAGGCGCTGGAAACGCGCACCGACTGGCGGACACGAACGGGCGTCGGAAAAGGGTACAGGGCGATCCATGGTCCCTATACTACTCAAATACTTAATGGTATCAAGAACTATTCATAAGGGAATCGTGAAGGAGAGCGATCTTTCCATTCTGCCATACTTCTCCGCATGGCCGGAAAAAATAATTTGGTTTAACAATTTTCGGCAAATGCCGATAGTATTAATGGGACATAATAGTAAACGATCGCTTGGCAGCTTCAATCATTCACTCGTGGACGAGGAACAGATGAAAAAAAAGGCGAAAAGCTTCAAGTCGCAGCTTAAGAAGTATCTCGGCATAAAGGGGCTGGACATCGTCGTATATCTTCGAGACGGCAAATCCGTCGAGCTCAATAAAAACAGAATACTGGTGAAGGACGACATCGTGCTCACCGACAAGAACAACCGGGAGGTCAGGATTCCAATCTCTCAAATAATTTCGGTCGATATGTTCGCCGCCTGATATCATTCTTTTCTTCCCAGACCTTTTTACTGAATCCCCGCCCGCGTGCGGGGATTTTTCTTGCGTAAATCCAGCACCAATAATAATAATTGACAGGCCGTAATATGCTTTATACTGTACCAGCGGTGCGTGAAATGCACCACGGCTTATATTAAACATTTTTTATCATTATGCCGTATTTCTTACGGGGACAGAGTCCTTAGCTCCGGCCCGGATTCAAGGCCCGGGCGTAACAACGATGATGTGCGGCGTACATAGCTACAATGGGAAGCGCCGCTGATCCGACGGAATCCGGATTCACTTCGCCGCGGACGGAAGCGGGCGTCCGGATTTTCCGATAATGCGACAAGTCAAACGACATCCCGGGGTTTCGGCCTTTCATGCAGAATATTAAATATCATGCCGTCAATACGGTTTCAATCATCGCTTTCGCGCTGGTCCTCGCCGCCGGCATCAACCAGGTAATCAGGCTGAGCATTACGCCGCTGCCGGGACATCAGCAGCGTAAACAGCGCTCACCCGGCCGACAGGTCCCGGCGAAGACCTTCGACGACTACAGGCATATCCTCGATTCTGGATTTTTCAGACTCGCCGGCCAGGAAACGCTCAACGGTGCGGCCGCCGCTGCGAGCAGGCTCACGGAGCTGCAACTTATGGGCACGATCTCCGGTCCGGCAACGATCGCGCGCGCCCTGATAAAGAAGAACACCGAAAAGGACCCCGAGGTTTTCAGGTTGGGCGGCGCCGTTTACGGTTTTACCCTGGTAAGGATTGATAATGCGAAGGTGTACCTCAGGGGAAGCGATAAAAAGACAGAGATACTTGACATGTTCTCCGGCCCGGTGCCCACGGGCGATACAGGCAAGGGGTCTGCGCCGGCTTCGGGCGAAGGACGCATCAAGCAGACGATCAGCAGGGCCGAACTGCAGCAAAAAGTGCTCAACAACATGGATAACGCGCTTGCGGGGCTCCGCGCCGGCCCGTACCGTGTGGACGGTAAAATACAGGGATTCAAACTCTTCCGCGTTCAACCGAACAGCGTTCTTTATCAGCTCGGAGCGCGAAACGGCGACGTGGTCCGGCGGGTGAACGGTCATCCCATAGAAAGCACGGAAAAGCTGTACCAGATGTGGAACTCGATCCAGGGAGATTCCCGCATAACAATAGACCTCGAACGCGGCGGGAAGCTCGTCAATTACGACTTTACTGTTTCCGATTAGGGAAATAACTCAGGGGAAAAAGCACATGACCGGTTCAAAATATTCCAGGGCGATTACGATTTCAATGCTGATCCTCATGTGTTGCGCCGCTTCCGGGCCTTATCTCTATTCGCAGGCCACTGAAGACGCGTCCTCCGACACCGTACGCAAGGCCGACGTCATACCCCCAGAGAAGCCGGAAACCGAACGCACGGCGCCGCCCGAAGAAAAACCGGCCGAAACACCGGTGGTACCGGTGGGCGACCGTCCTGAAAAACCGCGGCAGGCGCCGAAAGTCGACCGTACCGAAAAATACTTCACGCTGAACTTCAAGGACGTCGAGCTCGCCGAGTTCCTCAACATCATGAGCCAGCTCATCAAGAAGAACATCATGGTCGACGAAAAGGTGCGCGGCAAGATCACGATAAGCTCCGCCAAGCGCATACCGGTCACCCAGGCATTCGATATTCTCAAATCGATCCTCGAGGTAAAGGGCTTCGCGGTCATCGAGACCGAGAACCTCATCAAGGTCGTCCCGATCAAGGATGCCATTAAGAAAAACGTCGAGATTATCGTCGATAAAGACGGCAGGGCCGCGCTGCCCGCCGAGGACCGCGCCATCACCTACCTCCTCCAGGTGGAATACGCGGACGCCAACGAGATCGCGAACGTACTTCGCCAGCTCAAATCCAACGATACCGACATAGTGGTCTACCTGCCGCTCAATACCATGATCCTCAGCGGCAACGCCAATGAGATCAGCGGGCTAACCCGTATCAGTCGTTCACTCGACAAGAAGATGGAGGACATCAAGGACGACAAGGCGCGCAAGGGAAATATTCACGTAATTCATCTGGAAAACGCCGATGCGGAAAAGCTCGCGGCAGTGCTTTCCCGTATACCCTTTTCTGAAAACGCCAAGATCGACACGAGCCCGGTCACACCGACCCAGAACCTGCCCCAGACGCCGCAACCGCCGCAGCAGCAGCCCGCGATACGCCGCTCGGACCGCACATCGCGCGTCACGCAGACACAGCAGACGGTTTCGCCTACGGCCGCTTCTCAGAAGCTTTCCATAATCGCGAACAAGGACACCAACTCGATCATCGTCTCCGCCACGCCGCAGGAATTCGCCGAGATTGAGCGCATCGTAAAAGAGCTCGACATCGTCCGCGAACAGGTGCTCATCGAAGCCTTGATTGTCGAGGTTTCCGCCGAGAACAGCTGGGGCTTCGGCATCGACTGGATGCTCGGCGACCAGAGCGGGCGGCACATCTATGGCGGGTCTTCGATTATGGGCGACGCACCGAATTACAATGTACCGGACGGCCTCGCCGGCAAGACGCTCGCCGTTCCGCTGAGCACCGGTTTCCAGCTCGGGTACCTGGCCGACCGCAGCATCCTTGGTTATATTCTCCTCAATGCCCAGGGCACCGACAAGAATTTCAACGTGCTCTCGACACCGCAGATACTCACCGTCGATAACCAGGAGGCCGAGCTCAATGTTGGCGAGGAAATCCCCGTCCCCACCAATAACCGTATCAGCGACACC
>JBFZEY010000274.1:0-6707 GCA_041306625.1 Spirochaetota bacterium
GCACGACGTCCTCGTGCGGACTCTCTATGGGGAAGACCTCCTCAAAAACCGCCTGGAGGCCCTGACCTTTCCTTTTATTCGAGGGAATCTTGTCCTGTAGAAACCACTCGTAGGATTTCAGCTGTATTTCGATGAGATTCGGCAGGGCGAGCTTCGAGCCGATTTTACCGAAATTCAATACGTTTTTTGCTTTTTGCATGGACGGACTATCCTCGATTACCATGATCTGAAATCAACGATCGGGTGCTGCCTTCTGAAGAATACAACTCCGGACTCAGGTGATTCAATACGGGCGTGCGCGAGATAAGTACATATATATACCCGTCTACGAGCACTCTGTCCAAATTTTTACCAAAAAACCAGTTATTTTTCTGTTTAAATACAGACGCCGATAGGCTTGACTGCTGGACAATCAAACCTATCGGATTCGCCTGGATTGTTAAACTGCCGCTAAAAGCTGAAGCAACGATGGGCGGTGCCGCGCTTACTTTATATCTACCGTGGCGCCGGCCGCAACCAGCTGCTCTTTGATCTTGTTGGCCTCTTCCTTCGCTACCTTCTCCTTGACCGCCTTTCCGCCGGCTTCCACGAGATCCTTCGCCTCTTTGAGACCCAGGCCGGTGATCGCGCGTACTTCCTTGATCACGTTGATCTTGTTGTCGCCAAAGCCGGTAAGAATAACATCGAACTCGGACTGTTCCTCGGCCGCTTCCGCCGCCGGAGCCGCGCCGGCTGCCGCAATCGCTACCGGAGCAGCGGCGGATATGCCGAATTTTTCTTCCATCGCTTTTACGAGCTCAGCCGCTTCGATGAGCGTAAGACTGCCGATCGCCTCGAGCAGCTCCTGAATAGAAAGTTTTGCCATTGTTTTACTCCTTATACTTAGTGAAAATATTCAAGTTAATACGGTGTCCCCGTAAAAACCTATAAGGGTAAAGCCAAGTCGTGTAATAACCCGCCGTCAGCACAGGGCTGATACCATGAAATCACAAACCGCTTGTAACCCTTAACGTCTGTATAAAAAAAGCTCTACTGAGCGTTTTTTTCCGCCACAGCGTTTACGCCCCTCGCAAGGGAGGCCATGATCTGATTTATGCCGATTGCGATCTTCGTTCCGGGACCGTTTACGAGCGACATCACCTGGGAAAGCAGCACTTCCTTGGCAGGCAGGTCCGCGATTTGTTTTACCTGATCGCCGCTGTAAACGACATTGTCAAGCAGACCCAATGAGAAAGCGAATTTATCCTGCTCTTTCGCGAAGTCTCTCAGCACCTTTGCAATATCGCCAACCTCGCCTTTCATGAAAACGACACCGATCGGCCCCTTGAGGTGTTCATCAATCTGAACCGCACCGACCTCTTTCATGGCGCGTTTGAAAAGGTTGTTTTTTACGACCTTGTATTCGCCGCCCTTCTCACGTATTTTCCTGCGCAGATCCGAAAGGCTCTTAACCTTAATTCCCGAATAATTGGTAAGGATGATGTTCTTCCTTTCCTGGAGCTTCTGCACAAGGCTCGCGACCTCGTCGATCTTATATTGCTTGACCATTACTTTTCGATCCCCTTGTGATTGATTTTGACGCCGGGCCCCATGGTCGAGGATATATGAAGCGACCTGATATAGTTTCCCTTTGCGTCAGAGGGCTTGTCTTTCACTATCTGATTATAGAAGGTTTTGATGTTTTCGATCAGGGTCTCCTTCTCGAACGATATCTTCCCGACTCCAAGGTTTACGACACCCGTTTTATCGGCCTTGTATTCAACGCGACCGCCCTTCAGTTCTTTAATTATTCCTTTGACGTCGTCCGTCACCGTTCCGGCCTTGGGCTTCGGCATCAGCCCCTTCTTGCCGAGCACCGGGCCGAGCTTGCCGACCTCTTTCATCATGTCGGGAGTGGCGACAACCGCCTGGAAGTCGATCCATCCCTCCTTGATCTTCTCGATGACGTCTTCGGCTCCGACGTGGTCCGCTCCCGCATCGCGCGCTTCCTTCTGCTTGTCGCCCTTGCAGATAACGAGCACCTTTACCTGCTTGCCGGTGCCGCCGGGAAGGGTGACCGAGCCGCGAACATTCTGGTAGCTCTTATGTACAAGCTTCATCGAAGCCTCGACCGTTTCGTCAAATTTGGCGAACTTGAGCTCCTTCACCTTGTTCACCGCATCGTCCAGGGAGTAGAGGGTCGACTTGTCGACCTTTTTGCGCGCATCAGTTATTTTCTTGCCGCGATCCATTGTGCTTCCTCGTCAATTCTTTATGCTTAATCTTATCCGGAGCGACGGCCGCCGCCGAGCCCCGTCGGTTTTCCGCTTAGTCAACAACCTCTACGCCCATCGAGCGCGCCGTGCCTGCAATGATGTTCGCGGCGGCATCGACCGTGTTGGCGTTGAGGTCGGGCATCTTTATTTTTGCAATCTCCTCAAGCTGTTTGCGGGTGATCTTGCCGACCTTCGTCTTGTTGGGCTCGCTCGAGCCCTTCTCGAGGCCGAGCGTCTTCCTGATCAGGACCGACGCCGGAGGCGTTTTGATGATGAAGGTATAGGTACGGTCCTCGTATACCGTGATGACTACCGGAAGGATCGTCGCGTCCTGGTCCTTGGTACGCTCATTAAAAGCCTTGCAGAATTCCATGATATTGAGTCCATGCTGGCCGAGCGCGGGACCGACCGGCGGTGCGGGATTCGCCTTCCCGCCGGGTATCTGCAGTTTTATCTCGGTTACTATCTTTTTCTTCTTTTTAGGAGTTACTGGTGCCATCGTCATATCCTTGCATACGTTAGAATGATCGCGTCTACGGCGTATTATCAGATCTTGCCGACTTGAAGAAAATCAAGCTCGACCGGCGTGCCGCGCCCGAAAATCTCGACCTTTACCCGCAGCCGCCCTTTGTCGGGATAGACCTCTTCGATCACCCCGCTGAAGTTGTTGAACGGCCCGTCTATGACCTTCACATGCTCGCCGACCGAGAAATCCATTACCACGGAAACCTTTTCCTTGGCCTTCTGTTCCCCCATCTGGTCGAAAAGCGCATTGACCTCGTTTCTCGACAGCGGCTTCGGTTTGTTGGTGCCGTACGCCCCCACAAAACTGGTTACGCCGGGAGTGTTCTTTACCAGCACCCAGGTCTCATCGTCCAGCTCCATTTCGATCAGTACGTACCCAGGGAAGAATTTACGCGATTTAATGCGCTTTTTCCCGTCTTTTATTTCGGGGACCTCTACGGTCGGTACCTTTACCTGAAAGACCTTCTCCAGCAGACCGAGATTCTGGACTTTCTTCTCCAGTGCAAGCTTTACCTTGTTCTCGTGCCCCGAATACGTATGGATAACGTACCATTCTTTTGCCATGGTCAGCTGATCACCAGTTTGATAATCGACATGAGCGCTGAATCAACGAACCACAGAAAAAGAGAGACGATAATGACCGAAACGATCACCACCATGGTGAAGCTCGTAACCTCGTCCCTGTCCGGCCAGGTCACTTTTTTAAGCTCTTCGCGCGCCTCTTTAATATAGGCCACAATCTTTTTAAACACGCACCACCTTCCAATGCCCTGATATACTGCCGGAATTATGCCTTTGTCTCTTTGTGCAGCGTGTGCCTGTTGCAGAACTTGCAGAATTTCTTGACCTCAAGCTTACCCGTCTGGGTCTTCTTGTTCTTAGTCTGCGAATAATTGCGGTTTTTACAGTCCTTGCATGACAATAAAATTATCTCGCGCATATCTCAACCTGCATATAGTAAAAATAAGAGCAAACTATTCGCCGCCCTTTCAACGTCAAGCATTAATTACAAAACCAGTACCCTCTCCCCGGAAGTTGATCTGGGATTAGCCGTGAATACAGCATGCGGATGCTTATAATGTGCTTCGATCAGCCCACGACCAGAATCGAACTGGTGACCTTTTGCTTACCATGCAAATGCTCTACCGACTGAGCTACGTGGGCAGCAGAGGCACACTATTATTGAAAACGGGCCGTTTTTGTCAATAAGAAATTTTGAAAATACAGGGTGATCGAGGGGTAAGCGGGCGGGGCCCGACCGGCTCCGCCCCGGGGAAAATCGCTACTCCCTTGTCTCTAGTACATAGGCCGAAATATCATCCTTCATCAGCCGCCGTTTCTGGTTTTCAGCCTCCTTCCTGCTGGGGATGCCTTCTATTCGAACCTTATAGAAATCGTTCTCGCGAACCACCACCACGGACTGTTTCACCTGAGATGCCAGCCGCTCTTTAAGGATTTCCGCCTTACGCCTGGAATAGAACGCCCCGGCCTGCAAAGCGAATTTTCCCGCCTCCCCGTCCACATCGGTCAGCAGGCCGTCCGAATGATCACCCTCCAGTCCGGCATCATACTCTTTGCCCGATACCGGCTCAACCTCGTCGTCCGTCCGGGCCGCCATCTTCGCGGCACCACCTTTCCCAAGGACGATGATCCCGACCTTGGCCTCCCCTTCGGGAAGCATGTTCAGCTGCTTTGCCGCGGCGTACGAAAGGTCAAGAATGCGGTTTTTCCTGTACGGCCCCCGATCATTGATCCGCACCTTGACGGTATCCCCGTTGTCCAGGTTCTTGACCGTCACCGTCGTCCCAAAAGGAAGGGTCCTGTGAGCTGCGGTAAGCGCCTTCATGTCAAAGCGCTCACCCGAGGCGGTCATGCGGCCGTGGAATTCCCTGCCGTACCACGAGGCCATACCCGTCTGAAAGAATTTATCCTTTTTAAGGCCGGAATCCGCGTTTTCTTCCTCACGAATCACATATTCCCTTCCAGTCCTGGTGACCGGTTTTACGGCCGGTTTCTTTGCACTACCGGCCGGTTCATAGGAAGTATCATCGACATCATCATATTTATAGACATACTCATCGCCGCTTTGCCTTTGCGGCGTCTCTCTCCCGAGAATCCTGTCCTTGGTCAGTGCTTTATTGGGTGCGCACGCGCCAATCGAAATCGCCGCCGCGATTCCCAGTACAAACGCAACACGGCGTGTCATCATCATCGTATCATACCTCCAGACTTTCATCTGATTGAATTATCGGATGCTTCAAAAAATGCCTTTATATATAAAAAATCCTTCTTGACCGAAGTGCTCAATGCGCGATTTGCTTGATACCCTGCTATGGAAGAACAGAGGTGAAGGATGAGCATTGTTTCAAGCAAACCTACCATTACCCGCAAAGAGCTCGAGAGCGTGCTCGACTGCCTGATAAGCGAACGACTCGAGCCCGGAGAAGCCGTTAAAAATCTCGAGATCGAGATGGCGAACCTCACCGGCGTGCGGCACGCCCTGGCCGTTAATTCGCTTACCGCCGCATACCACCTCTCCTTTCTGGCACTCGATATCAAGCCTGGAAACGAGGTCATCATCCCCTCCTATTTCGATTCCGCCGCGCTCAGCGCCCTGAGGCAGGCCGGCGGAGTTCCCGTGCTCACTGATGCCGGCGAAGGTTCCCTGTTCCCTACAATTGACGACATCCGGGCGAGAATAACAGATAAAACACGCGCGATAGTCGCCGGACATACATTCGGTTTCCACGGTCCCATCGGAGAGCTCAGGGAGACAGGCGTTCCGCTCATCGAGGACGCGTCCCATGCCATCGGTTCCGAGTGCGATGAACGCCCGGCCGGGCAGAACGGTGCCATCAGCGTGGTTTCGTTCGCCCCGTCGATGGTCATCACCACCGGCAACGGCGGCATGATCCTTACGGATAATTCACGTTATTTTTCGGCGATGCGCGATTTGCGCGGCGGCCCGTCCCCGGAACGACTAGGCTATGACTACACCATGACCGACTTCCAGGCCGCAATGGGGCTTTCCCAGCTCTCGCGCCTTCCAGATTTCATCCGAAGGCGCAGAGAGATTGCCCGCGTCTATTACGATGCGCTAAAAACCACACCGCACCGCGCCCCGTACGCCTACGCGGATTCGTTCGTCTATCAGTCGTTCCCGATCTTTTTCGACGCTCCTGCCGAAAAGCTCGACAAGTACTGGAAAAAGAATGGAATCGAGGTGCAGAGGCCTTATCCGGTAGCGCTTCACCATCACCTTTCGCTTCGGGGACTGGACTATCCCCAGAGCGACCGGCTTTCCAAAAAACTCTACACGCTGCCGATTTATCCGACTCTTACGAAAAAAGAGATCGAAAAGATCACCCGCTCACTCGGCCGTTTCGTTTGATGCAACGGCGGATTCGCGTCGTTCAAGGGAGGACCCCGATGTATATTCTGACGGTTGAAGACAGCTTCGCCTCGGCCCATCAGCTTAGAGGCTACAGCGGCAAATGCGAAAACCTTCACGGCCACAACTGGAAGGTGGTGGCGAGCGTACGGGGGGATACGCTGAATGAAACCGGCCTGCTCGTGGATTTCGGCGAACTCAAGAAAATACTGCGCATTATCATCGGAGACCTCGATCACCGCAACCTGAACGAACATCCCGGATTCTTGTCGCCCAATCCGAGTTCTGAAAATATCGCCGCCTACATAGCACGACGCTTCGACATCGAACTTGCCGCTCTGCCCGGCCCGGTGGCTCTCGATTCTCTGACGGTCTGGGAGTCGGACACCTCCCGCTGCACATACATTCCGCAGCGCTGAACCTCTTTCCTCGACGAAAAGAGGTTTTTACTCGAAAACCGCTTCCGGCGACCCGTCACCGTAACACACCCGTGCCGATTCCGGATAAATGACTTTTTTTAACATTTTTACTTGATT
>JBFZEY010000275.1:0-4442 GCA_041306625.1 Spirochaetota bacterium
CGCCGGTAAATTCAAGGGGCTTCTGGTGGTTGACGAGGCCTATGTCGATTTTTACGGTGAGACGGCCATCGTGCTGGTGCGTGAATTCGACAACCTCATCGTTACTCGGTCGTTTTCGAAGTCATATTCGCTCGCCGGCCTCCGTGTCGGCATCGCCGCGGCGCATGCCGATATCATCAGGGGATTTATAAAGCTTAAGGATTCGTACAACGTCGACAGGCTTGCCGAGGCTGGTGCGCTTGCCGCGCTCGCCGACCAGAAGGGCTTCAAATACAACGTCGGGATGGTGCGCGACAACAAGGAGTATCTCGAAGAACGGCTCGGGGATCTCGGTTTTTCGGTCGTGCCTTCAAAGGCGAACTTCCTTCTGGTCAGGCACCCCGATATCCCGGCGAAAAAGATCTACGAGGAGCTGTACGCGCGGAAGATCCTTGTGCGCTATTTCGCGGGGGCGGTGCAGTCCGAGTACGTGCGAATCAGCATCGGGACAATGATGGAGCTTCGAGCGCTTGTTAAGGAGCTTGAGGCTATAATAAAAGGCGAATGAGCTTCCCCTCGGTGTTGGTGATGTAGCTCCGGCTGATGAGTTCCTTCATGGTAAGCTGCTTGTTTTCGTAACGCACCACGTCCCGCTCGTCGATCCAGATGTTGATTGACGCGCGCTGTTCCTTTATCTTCCAGTGGAAGCCCACCACCATGCCGATAATCTCGCTCTCACCAAAGATGGTGGTACACGAGTTGATGACGGCGAGCACGTCTTTCAGGTAGGTCTCGAGGGCCGTCACCGCAATATGCTGGTACGACGAGCCCGCATGCGTCGATTCGTCGAGGGGTATCTCGATGTCGATGCCCAGGTAGAGGCGGTCGCGCAGGTTAAGTTTTTTATCGAAATAAAAGCCGATGCTGTTTTTTGCGATGGAGAACTTGTAATCGGTTGCAAGCGCCCGGGCGACGCCGACAAGGTGGTTATAGTATCTATCGTGGTATATTGCGCCGTTAGTCGTGTACTCTTTTGGGTCAATCAGAAATTCATGGTAACGGGCGGCCTCGCTTTTCGAAAAAGCGAGTATGCTTTTCTCCCTTTCGCTGGTCGTCGCGCACTGCACCGATGTAACGATAAGAAGGCCCGCAAGTACATTAAGAAGCATTGTTTTTTCCGTCGAGTGATGCCGATAATTTATGTTTTTCATGGCCGCCGGAGCGAAGCACTTTTTACTAGAAAGTAACAGCCTGATGGTCCTTCTGTCAAGCATATATTGCGAAAGCATCCGGCGGTGTTTTAAAATCGGGCTACCGAAATCCTTGACGGCGTTCGATATAGATACTGATACTGTCGTGGCTAAGACCGGACAGAACTGCCAGATCATTGCACGAGGTGTGTGTCGGTGAGAAAAACCGCCCGCTGGATCGTAGTCGCCATCGCCGTATCGGTTCTTTTCGACTGCGCGTCGCCCGCCGTCTATAACCTGCCTGCCAGGAGACAGAAACGAGTCTATTCAGGGCTCGAGAACTTCATTGCGGGCGATGTCGAAAAATACAGGGGCAAGAAAATCGCGCTGGTCACGAATCATTCCGGCGTCGATTTCAATCTCGGAAAGAACATCGATCTCCTGCGACGGAAGGGTCTCGAGATCGTGCTGGCCTGCGCGCCCGAGCACGGGCTGTACGGATATGAGAACGAGTACGATTACAGGCTGTACCAGGCGGACGCGAGGCTGAACGTGATCGTCTACAACCTGCACCATCTTTCCATGGGGCGTCTTCGGCACCTGTTCGGACTGGCAGACACGGTGATCTTCGACATTCAGGACATGGGTATGCGCTGCTATACCTACGTGTCGTCCCTGAAACAGGTGATGGACGCGCTTAACGGGACGTCGATCGAACTGGTGGTGCTTGACAGGCCGAATCCGCTTGGTTTTCTCGGTATCGACGGCGCGTATCTTGACGATGGATTCCAGTCGCGCCATATCAGCGCGTTTCCATCGACGTTTATCTATAACATGACGATGGGCGAGGCGGCGCGGTTCTACCGGGCGGGATATGCCCGAGACGTGCATCTTACAGTGGTGCCGCTTAAAAATTACCGCCGTGATTTGTTGTACAACGAGACCATGCTGCCGTGGGTGCCCCCCTCTCCCAACCTGCCCACGTATGAATCGGCGGTAGTGTACTCCTCGATTGTGATGCTTGAGGGTGTCAACCTTTCGGTGGGGCGCGGTACGACCAAGCCGTTTGAGTACATAGGCGCACCGTGGATTGAGCCGCGCGAGCTCGCGAAGCTCCTCTCCGATCTCAATCTCCCCAATTTCAGGTTTCGCCCGGTCTATTTTTCCCCGACATTCTCGAAGTACACGGGCATGCGTTGCGGCGGTGTGCAGATCTTTTACATGGGCGGGGCCTTCAGCCCGATGGAAGTTTCGTACGGGATTATAACGCTTCTTAAAAATAACTATCCCTATTTCCGCTGGGACCGGCACAGGGGCAGATACCATGTTGATTTTCTGGCCGGAACCGACGCATTCCGCCGGTATATCGACGAAGGGCGGCCATTCACGGAATTCGCCGGTCAGATAGCCGGCGGACAGAAGGAATTCAACCGGCAGCGGAAAAAACACCTGATGTATTGAGGGATGTGTCCACTCGCTACATATCGAGGAAGTCCATGAAGCGCTGGATCGCCTCGGGGAGCGAACCGGTCTCGTCGGTGTACTTTTTGAATCTGCGCTGGTAAGCGGTCACGTCCCTGGTGTGGATGTTCTTGAACTTGCCGGCTATCTCGCTGAAGGCCGGCATGTTCTCGAGCCTGCTGCGGACGTCTTTCCTGAACGGAATGTAGCGGTAAAACATTTCGCGCACAACGGTGTTGAGCTTCATGATGCCGTCCTTCTCGAAGAGCACCCACATCACGTAGTCCTCGGCGAAGCGGTCGCGGTTGGTCCGTATGCTTTTAAAGCGTTCGGCAATCTTTTCTTTGGCCTCGGTTGAGAGCTTGGGGTTCTTCTTGAAGAAATTGACGTAATCGAAATAGATGCCGGTAAGCCCGCCCTCGACGGGATCCGCCCACATGGCGCCCTTCAGCGAGCGGTTGAGTTCCCAGCGGAAGCATGCGATAGTGTGCGCCAGGCTCTTCACGATGTCGCCCATAAAGAGTATGGGGATGACAATCCGCCCCCTCGTCCGACGGTTGGTGCCATCGAGCTCCTGCCACAGCATGGTCTTGGTGCCGAACGACGGCAGCAGAATGAAGTTCGGAATTACTTCATCCTGGATAATCTCGCGGGCCTCGCCGATTCGCTCGACGGTCTCGCGATAAAAGGCGGAGAAGTCGATCTCCCTGAGCGAGAGCACCGTGGATTCAAGCTTCTTTTTCGACAGGATGAAGTTGGCCGGGTTCCCCCGCATCACCAGGGAACTCAGGATGGGAAACGCGGTGGCAGTGGAGCCCGAGCACACGGTGATGGTGTTTAGAAGCCGGTGGTCGATTTCGTACATCATCTTGTTGATGCTTTCCTCGTCCGCTCCGGATTTTCCGGTTTGCCCCTTCTTCTTGTGCTTCTCCTCCTCGCGAAGGTGCGCCTCGTAGGTAAGGCCCATCTCGGTGATGCTGGGGTTCTCCTTGCCGTCATAGACCCTTTTCAGGAATTCGTGTTCATGGTAGATGGGAAGTCCCGATGTTTCCGCCGAACGCATGGATATCTCGTGCAGCTCCTCGATCTGCTCCTGCTCAAGCATTGTTTCGTCGAGAAAGCCGAAGTTCAGCATGAGGCGCACCGGAGCGGGCATGGTCGATTCGTTGTGGCTGCGCAGGAGGACCTGCTTGTAGAGGTCGAGATAGAGCTTCGTTATGAAGCGTCTGATCTTTCTTCCCTCCGGCTCGGTGTTGAACGGGTTCTGCATCTTTTTGAAGTCGTTGAGCACCTTCAGGAAGTTCTTCTGGAATTCCTTGTCGATGAGGGAAAACTCGAATATCTGCTGAATCGAATTGACGTAATCCTTCCCGAGGGAACTCACCTTCCTGGCAGCGGGGCGTTCCTCGGCCCGGCCCCTGTCCATCTGAGAAACGTAGAGCTCGTGCAGTTTCTTGAATCCGGGAAATATCTCCGAAAGCTTTTTGCCCGAAAGCTCCTCGAAGAATGAATGCACCTTTACCGCCACCGAGAGAAAATTCTTCAGGAAATCCGCGGTCAGCCTGCCGGTGCGCTGCCAGGTCGCGAACGCGCCGGAGTCAATGAGCACGCTCGTCCAGCTTCCCTCCTGGCCGAACAGCACGGTGAGCTCATCGTCGATCAACGTGTGGATGGCCTCGATGCGGTCGAGAACTTTTAAGAGATTGTCCGAAATAGTCTCGAACATGTACGTGGCGATGGAGGGGTCTCGTTTTACCACCCCGATAAGAACGTTAATGTCGAGCTTTATGAACTTGTTGATGAAATTACACT
>JBFZEY010000276.1:0-4710 GCA_041306625.1 Spirochaetota bacterium
CAAAAAGGATTTTCAAGGTGGTTAAATCGGAAAAGCCCGCCATCTTCAACCAGGTCGATTTTATGAGCACCTTCTTCCTGTGGCTCAACAACTATCTGCCGAGGGCATGGCGCGACGCGATCCTGGTGAACCATATGGACATCAAGGTATAAAAAGGTGGCATTTTCATACTTTCCACCGTATTGTATCCGTACGGACAGGCCCTTTGCCGAACATATAAAACCGATCCCGCCGGCCTGTTCGCACCATCATTGACGAACAGGAGGCGTATATGAATACACAGCACGCAATCCGTGCGGCCGTCGGGACCTCCCGCGTGGAGCGCCTCCGGCAGCGGATCATCGATGCAAACCAGGAGGTCTGCGTGGAGCGGGCCCGTTATCTGACCGAGTCGATGAAGCGCCACTGGAAGAAGCATCCGCTGAGTCGCATGAGCCTCGCGCTGGAGCATATTCTGAACAACATCAGCGTCATCATCCGGGAGGACGAGCTGGTCGTCGGATGCCGCACCTCGAAGCTGAAGGGCGCGCCGCTTTTCCCCGAAAACAAGTCGCGGTGGATAGAGGGTGACCTGGAGAACTTCGACGTTCGCGTGCTGCAGCGCGCGCTCATCACCGCGGAAGAAAAGAGGGAGCTGGCGGAGAAGATCCTTCCCTTCTGGGAGGGTAAGACCGTGGAGAACCGGCTGGAGGCGCTTCTGCCGGAGGACATCTCCACGGATATGGACAAGTATATCTTCACGATGATGCTCGAGATCACCTACGGCATAGGGCATTTCACGATGAACCATTCGAAGGTTCTCGCGAAGGGGCTTTCGGGAGTCATCGCGGACGCTAAGGCCGCGATGGAGCGGCTGTCTCCCGCCGAGCGGGAAGGCGAGAAGGGCCTGTTGTACGACGCGATGATCCGTTCGTGCGGCGCGGCCATATCCTTCGCGCGCCGTTACGCAGCAGCCGCGCTGGCAAGTGCAAAAAAGGAGCGCGATTCCGTGCGCGCGGCCGAGCTCCGCGAGATCGCCCGGGTCTGCGAACGCGTGCCCGAACATCCGGCCGAAAGCTTCCACGAGGCGGTGCAGTCGGTATATTTCATTCACCTGATTTCGCAAATAGAATCGGGTGGGAACTCCATTTCGCTCGGGAGGATCGACCAGGTCCTCGACCCGTATTACAGGGCCGATGCCGCGGCGGGACGCATCACGCCCGAAAAGGCGCGCGAGCTCCTGGCCCTTCTCTTCATCAAGACCAATGAAATCTGGAACGTGCTCGAGGAGGCCTTCATTCCGGGCGGCGAGGGCACCGAGGGCAAGACCACGCAGAACGTGACCGTGGGCGGCATGGGGCCGGACGGTTCCGATGCGACGAACGAGATGAGTTACATAGGGCTCGACGCCTACGCGGATGTGCGCACGGTGCAGCCGAATTTCGGTGTGCGCCTGTCGAAGAACCCGCCTGCCGATTTTTTCAACCGGGCGGTCGACTACGCGCGCGACGGGGTGCTCATGCACTTCTTCAACGACGAGGCGGTCGTGCGCTCGCTCGTCGACGCGGGGCATTCGATCGAGGACGCGCGCGACTACGGCGTGGTCGGCTGCCTCGAGGCCAACGCGCAGGGCAAGAGCTTCGGTTCGACCTTCGCCGTGCAGTTCAACGGCATCAAGTGCGTCGAGCTCGCTCTCTCGAACGGCATCGACAACGTCTTCGGGTACCGCACGGGGATCGAAACAGGCGAGCCTTCGGGCTTCACCTCGTTCGACGACGTCTGGAAGGCCTATGACGCGCAGATGCGCCATTTCATGGGACAGATGACACGGGGGATGGAGATCCTCGACCGTACGATCGCGGAAAGGGTGCCATCACCATTCGCCTCGGCAATGATCGACGGCTGCCTCGAGAAGGGGCTGGACCTCACGCGCGGCGGCGCGGTGTACAACTCGACCGGCGTTCAGATGATGGGGTTCGCGAACGTGGCCGACAGCCTGTACGCCGTGAAGACCGCGGTGTTCGACGAAAATAAATTTACCGTCGGGGACCTCGCTGCATGGCTTTCCGACGACTGGCAGGACGTCGACGAAAAACGCGCCTACTTCCTGCACCGCGTTCCCAAGTACGGCAACGATCACGATGATCCCGATGCCATGGCGGCGAGGGTGATGGACCATTACTGCAAAATGGTTTCAGGGTACCCGAACTTCCGCGGCGGAAGGTTCTGGCCGGGGATATTCTCGGTGGGATTTCATATAAGCTTCGGCGCGTTCACCGGGGCAACGGCCGACGGGCGCTATGCGGGCGACGTGCTGGGCAACGGCATAACGCCGACCACTGGAAACGCCGTGTCCGGCCCGACGGCGCTCATGAACTCCATAACGAAGCTCCCGCTTACAAAAGCATATAACGGCGTAAATCTCAATATGCGTTTCCAGGGGAAAAAGATCTCGAACGAGAACCTGGCTTCGCTGATCCGGGCGTATTTCGGAAAGGGCGGCGTGCAGGTCCAGTTTAACATGCTCGACAGCGAAGTGCTGCGCGAGGCGCAGCGCGAGCCCGAAAAGCACCGCGACCTGGTGGTCAGGGTGAGCGGCTATTCCGCGGAATTTACGGGGCTTTCCGAAATAGCCCAAGACGAGATCATCAGCCGCACCGAGTTCGAACTGTAGCCAGTTCCGGGGGGCGCGTCCGCGCCCTCCGGCTTCATCATCGCTGTGTATATCGGAGGGATTATGAGCAAGGTGATGAGTACGTCCGAAGCGGTCCGGCGCTTCGTGAACGACGGTGACTTTCTCTTCATAGGGGGCTATGTCTGCCGCCCGCCGTTCGCCGCGGTGCACGAGATAATCCGCCAGAAGAAACGGGAACTCACGGTGACGCGAAGCAACGCGGCCGACGATTTCGACATGCTTATCGGCGCTGGATGCGTCAGGCGTTTTATCGCCACGTTCATTTCGCTCGGCCTCTACGGCCTCGCGCGCTGTTACCGGCGCTCGATCGAAAAGGGCATTCCGCACACAATCGAGCTCGAGGAATACACCAACCTCTCGCTTCCGCTCATGCTCATGGCGGGTGCCATGGGCATGCCCTTCGTCCCGGTGAAGGACATGGTCGGCACCGATCTCATGAAGGTAAAGGCATTCATGGGCGAGAACAAGTACCGGATGATCGAATCGCCCTTTGACGGCAGTCCCGTGATGCTGGTACCCGCGCTCAATCCCGACGTGGCGATTATCCATGTTCAGCAGGCGGACGAGGACGGCAACGCGCAGATGTGGGGGATCGGCGGGGACTGCAAGTGGGGCGCAAACGCGGCGAAGAAGGTGATCGTAAGCTGCGAGCGCATCGTTAGCCGCGAAACGATCGGAAAGGACCCCTCGCGCACCATCGTTCCGGCCTTCAAGGTCGTCGCCGTCACGGAGGAGCCCTTCGGCGCGCACCCGGGCTATACTCCCGGCTTCTACGACGTCGACTTCTCGTTCGGCTATACCTACCAGCAGGCCTCCAACACGGTGGAGGGCTTCCAGGCTTTTCTGGACGAGTGGATCTTCAGCGTGAAGGACCGCGTGGAATATACGCAAAAGTACATACAAAAATTCGGTTATCCCCAGTTTAAAAAGCTCCAGGCGAAGTTTGACTACAGTTATCCGGTAAGCTATGCATTCTGATTTTTTATCCGGGCGTGAACCCGTTAAAGGGAAAATTCTTCAGGGAGGATATGAATGAGAAAGGCGGCCAAGACCAGTATCAAAGACCCGTTCAGTACCGTCATCATTCGAAAATGCGAGGAATATGACGCGGATGCCATCAAGGCGATTATCAGGCAGGGGATGAAGGATCTGGATTACAAACCGGCCGGGAATGTTTTCGTGAAGCCCAACGTGGTGTATGCGAGCAAGGGCGGAAAGCTCGGCACCAACGCCCATACGAGCACGGTCGTTGTCGCCTCGGCGCTCGAGGAGCTGGCGAACGTCGAAGGAGTGAAGCGCGTCGACCTCGGGGAGAATACTGGAATGCGCATTCCCACGCGTATGTTCTACAAGCAGGCCGGTTATTACGACATGATAAAGGATGTTAAAAAGAAGGCCCGCGCGAAGGTGAATATTTTCTGCATCGACGAGGAGCGGCGCGACCAGATGCACGTCGGCGGGCTGGTGCACAACACCCTGCGCGTTTCCCGAAAGATGGCCCGGGCTGACTCCAAGGTGTACCTGCCGAAACTCAAATGCCACAATGTCGTCAACGTCACCGGCGCGGTTAAGCTCAACATCGGGATCTGCTCCGACGACGAGCGCGCCATTCGGCACGATTTCATGCTTCCCGACAAGATCGTCGACCTGCTGGCGGTGGGGTATCCCGATTTCATCGTGATGGACGCGATCGATGTCGGGGTTGCCAACGAGATCATACCGACCGTGCGCAAGCTCGGGCTCATCATCATGGGACGGAATCCCATGGCCGTTGACATCGTCGCCTCGCGCCTCCTGGGATACGGGATAAAAGATGTTCCCTATCTCAAACGGGCGATCGAGCGCGGATATACGCCGAAGCGCCTGGAGGATGTGCATCTTGCCGGGGATATTACGAGCATAGCGGGACTTGCGGAACAGGCAAAACGGCTCATGCCCTATGACGAGGAGTATTACCGCTGGCAGGATGTACACCGGGAGTTTAAACGCCTGCAAACGCCGCTGCGGTTTTACCAGGGTTATTCGCGAACAGACGA
>JBFZEY010000277.1:0-4851 GCA_041306625.1 Spirochaetota bacterium
AAAAGCGCAGCCCCCGCGACCTCCATAATCATGAAATGAGTCCCTGCCCAGACTATTCCCACGTGGTTGAGGTGTCTCTCCCGAACCGGTACCGAAAGCCGCACGTGCCGTTCCTCGAGGATGTCGACGCGCAGGCCGCTTGTGGCCATCCAGGGGACCGCGTTCAATACGATCGATTTGAGCAGTTCAAAATCCATATCGAAGCTCCAGTGGCGCGGGAAAGTCGGCGTCGCCTGATTTTACGAAAGCACAATAAATTGATAATGTAAACATACATGCATAAGGCAAGCCTTTTTTGGGTGATGGGTACGCGAGGCGTTACTTAAAGGTGAACGGCGGGAGGCACGGGGGTTAGCCCCCCCTGCCGTTAAAAATCGGTGATGATCTTGCCGCCGGAATTCGGCTTTATAATACGGGCCTGGTCGACCGGCTCGCCAACGGGCTCGCTGATGATCTTTTGTATCTGCATCATTAAATTGAGAAAGTAGCTCTGCGTGGCGATGTACTCTTTTATCAGCTGGTTCTGTGAGACCTTTTCCGTAAGCTCCTGGAAGTTTTTTTTCTCATCTGCCCCGATCGGACTGCCCGATGTCTCCCTGGCATAGAGCTCCTCGCTTATCCGCGCGTATTCCTGGAGCAGCTTTTTCGCGGCATCGTCCGCGTCCATTTTTACGGAGAGCTCCTCGTAGCGCCTGTACAGATCGGTGCCCCGGACCATCAGGCCGAGTTCGTTCGCTTTGTTTAATATTTCTTCCATGGAATTCTTCCGGAATACTGGCATTCTGCGCCAACGGCCGCCGCGTGTCATTAACCGGCGCGGAGACGGGATTGCAAGGATTTTTTTGAACGGCTGGTTGAACGAAAAGGACGCGCGGCGAAATAGTGCCGCGCGCCCGGCGCGTGTTCGGATCAGACGCCCGCCGGAGCGACGGCCACTTCGCTGAAGGCCACTTCCTCGATCTGGAGAGCGGCAAAATCGTCGTCCTTGATCGAATTGACCTTCCCTTCCTGTAAAGGAAGGATTTTCGAGATGAAAAAGCGCGCCGAGTGGACCTTGCCGGAATAGAAAGCGGCCTCGCGATTGTCGTTTATCACGGCCTTTTTTTCATCCTCGGTCATCGCGTTCGCCTTCTCGAAGATCTCGCCGAGTTTTTTATGAGCGATGGAAAGCTGCCACAGGTGCATCCAGCCGAGTATCGTGTCGCCGACCACCTCCAGGAATGGCGTCGCCGACAGGAAGGCCTCGGGGATCTGCATCTGCTGCATGAGCCCCATGAGGTGCTGGGCGCAGTCGACCATGTTGTCCTTTGCCTTCTTCGTCAGGTCGGCGTACTTCTGCAGGGCCATGTCACCGCCCACCTCGTTGATGGTCTTCTCCATCTGACCTACGATATACTTGAAGAACTCGCCCTTGGCCATCGGGAGCTTGCGGCCCACGAGATCGATCGCCTGGATTCCGTTTGTCCCCTCGTAGAGCGAGGTGATTTTACAGTCGCGGGCGAACTGCTCCACCGGATAGTCGCCGCAGAATCCGTAGCCGCCGAATATCTGTATCGCCTGCTCGCAGACATCGTATGCCATGTCGCTGGAGTAGGCCTTGCAGACCGGCGTGAGGAATTCGAGGAATCCGTTGGCGGTCTTTGCCACCTTTTCATCGGTCTCGGCGTTGCGAAGGTCCATGCAGAACGCGGCGTAGTAGTTTAGAGCCCTGAGTCCCTCCACGTAGGATTTCATCCAGAGGAGCCCCCTGCGGATATCGGGATGCTTGATGAGGTTGAGGAGCTTGGTGGATTTCCCCTTCAGGCGGATATCGGTTCCCTGAAGACGTTCCTGCGCGTATTTGAGCGCATTAAGATAGGCCGTGGAAGCGATGCCGAGCGCCTGGACGCCGACGTTGAGCCGCTCCTCGTTCATCATGTGGAACATGACCTCTATCCCCTGACAGGGCTGTCCCAGGAGCTCGCCGACGCAGTCGCCGTTGTCGCCGAAGCTCAGCTGGCAGGTGGCCGACCCCTTGATTCCCATTTTGTGTTCGATACCGGCGCAGGCGACATCGTTGTATTCACCGATCGAACCGTCGTCCTTCACCCTGTATTTCGGCACGATGAAGATTGAAATCCCCTTGATCCCCTCGGGATCGCCCTCGCGGCGCGCGAGCACCGGATGCACGATATTGGGCTTGGCATCGTAATCCCCGCCGGTGATAAATATCTTCTGACCGGATATTTTATACTGCGTGTCATCCATTTTGACCGCCCTGGTCGCAACGTGCGCAAGGTCGCTGCCGGCGCCCGGCTCGGTGAGGCACATGCTGCCTCCCCACTCGAATGAGTACACCTTTCCCAGGTATTTTTTCTTCTGCTCGTCGGTACCATACAGCTCTATGAGCTTACCCGCGCCGTGGGCCAGGCCGGGATAGAGGTTGATTGCGGTATTGGCCGCGTGGAACATCTCGTTGCAGGCGGTGAACACGGACATCGGCAGGCCCTGCCCCTCGACCTCGGTATCGTCGGCGGCCGACACCCATCCGGCCTCCCCGTAGGCCTTCAGCGGCCCGTGGAACGACGGGGGTATGGTCACTTTGCCGTTTTCCCATTTCGCGCCGATGCGGTCGCCGTCCTGGTTGATGGGTGCCAGTTCGTTTTCCGCGAACTTGAGCGCCTGCTCGATGGTCATGTCGAATTCGTCTTTCGAAAAATAGCTGAACTTGTCCTTTTTGGTAAGCTCGAGAATATCGAACTGTTCGTACAGGATAAAATCGATATCGCGCTTCTCGACCAGTAAGCTTGCCATATACGCCCTCCTCGATTGTAAGATGCCGCGTTTGCCCGACCACCGCCCATCCGGGAATATATTTTCCGTAAAATCCGGAAGCTCAATCCAAAACGCCCCGGTATAAATGCAGGCCCGGTACAGAGCCATCCGGTGCGGGCCGGGTCAAGCCAATGCTTATAGCTTCCCCGTCTTTTTCAAGTATATTTTACTATTTTGTTGTATATCACCATATATTATTATTTGTATAATTTAGATTATTATATTTATATTATTTTATATAGAATTATTTGAGCCATTCCGCGCCCTTCGATATCGGTCCTTTTTAATTTGACATATCCCGCCGCCGCTATGATACTATGCGCCATAATTGAAATAGTATTGACACCGCCCTGCGGGGCGTTCATTAAACAACCGGGACAACCATTAAAAGGAGCATCGGATGAACGAGATACGAGAGATCGTCGAGGACGAGAATAAAATTACCACGGTCATCGCCGACGACATCGAGTTTCGTGGAAGGCTCGTCTTCAAGAACTCGCTCAAAATAAAGGGCTTCTTCGAGGGGAAGATCGAGACGAAGGGCCATCTGATGATCGGCCAGGAGGCCCGGGTGAGCGCCGACGTCAAGTCGGGCATCGTATCGGTAAACGGGACGTTCAACGGAAAGATCAAGGCGACGCAGAGGATAGAGCTCTTCACCAAGAGCGTCTCCAACGGCGACATGGTCTGCCCCGAGCTTTTCATCGAGAAGGGCTCGGTATTCAACGGAACCTGTATAATGACCGAAAAGCCATGAAATCAGGAATTCCTTACACCAGCCGGTTTTTCAAGATATGGACATCGACGGTGACCCTCGCAATCCTTCTGTGCGCATCGGCGGTGATCGGCGCGGAAGAACCCGCGTCCTCCGCCAGTCGGGTCTCTTTCGGACTCGGGGCGCTTGCGGGCACCTATGACGTCGCCAACGCCGGAGACGGCCCCGGCGCGATTGAATCCTCGTTCGCCATGGGCGGCGGACTGGTCTTTGAATCGATGATGAGCCGGCACTTCGGAATCCACTCGGGCCTGTGGTATTCGATGATCGAATTCAACTATCAGGAAGAAGGGTCGGCGAAAATCCAGGGGCTGTCGATTCCGTTCATGCTCCTTGCCTCAGCCGACTGGCGGCGCCTGTCTTTCGGTCTGCTCGCCGGCCTCAACCTGACCCACTACCTGATGGCGTCCATGAACTTCAGCGGCTCGGATGTCGATGTTTTGAAATACATCAACAATACCCAGTTCGGCGTCGCCGGCGGTTTTGAGATCAAGTTCTCCGTCGGCCGGTTTACCGACATATTCGTATCGCTGATCGGCGAACGCTGCCTTACCACCTTCAGCGGCGGCAAAGAATCGTCCGACCATATCTATGGGGCCGTGATACGGTCGGGAGTGCTGTTCAGAACATTTTAAAAGCCGCGCCCTTAATCTACCGGCATCGTCACATAAAAAAGAGCCGCGATTACATCGCGGCTCTTTCTTGCGTATTCGCCCGTTTAAATACTAACCCAGCGCTTCCATCATGGCGGGGATGACTTCGAAGAGGTCACCCACGATCCCGTAGGTCGCGATGTTGAATATCGGCGCTTCGGGGTCCTTGTTGATGGCTACGATACACTGCGAACCCTTCATGCCGGCCACGTGCTGGATGGCGCCGGAAATGCCGGCGGCGACATAGAGCACCGGGGCGACGGTCTTGCCCGACTGCCCCACCTGGCGCGCCGCGTCGGTCCAGCCCGCGTCCACGACGGGACGAGAGGCCGCGTATTCGCCGCCAAGCTTCTTGGCGAGGTTCACGATGACATCGTTGTACTTGTCTTTTTCCTTGGTACCGCGGCCGCCCGACACGATGACCTTCGCCTGGCTGATATCGACCGAGCCGGCCATGGTGGCGATGACTTCCTTGATCTTGCGACGTGAATCGCCGAGCGATACCGAAACGGCGGTTACGCTGCCCGCTCCGCCGGCCGCTTCCTTGTAGTAGGCGCCCTTTTAGAAGGTGGCGACGAACATGTCGGTCTTTAACGACTTATGCTCCAG
>JBFZEY010000278.1:0-4975 GCA_041306625.1 Spirochaetota bacterium
GGAAAAACCAAAATCGGTATGGGTAACATATTAATTGTCGATGATAACCCCTCGATTCTTAAATACATTGAGGATATCCTGGAGTCGAGCGGACATACCATCGTCAAATGCGCCGACGGAATGTCCGCGATCGATGCCGTTCACTCGGATTCATTCGACCTCGTGGTTTCCGACCTCGCGATGCCCGGCATGGACGGTTTTGAACTCGTATCGGAGATACGGGTGCTTTATCCCGACATCCCAATCGTCATTATAACCGGTGTCGGTGGCGTCGACGAGGCGGTTACGGCGATAAAAAAAGGCGCCAGCGATTTTGTGATCAAGCCGTTTCAGCCTCAGGAGTTCAGGGTAAAGGTCGAGCAGAACCTAGAGCACTACCGCCTTAAAAAGGAGATCGAGCGGTTGAAGCGCGATCGTTCGGCCAGGGGAGGGGTCGCAATAGTGGGCGAGGGATCGGCCATGAAGAAGCTCAGGGCCACGATGAAGCAGGTGGCGAAATCGAACGCGCCGGTGATACTGTTCGGGGAGAGCGGAACGGGTAAAGAACTCGTTGCGCGGGCGATCCACGAGGAGAGCGAACGGAGGGAAAAACTCTTTCTGCCGGTTGATTGCAGTGCCCTGAGCGAGACGATCATCGAATCGGAACTTTTCGGGCACGTGCGCGGGGCCTTCACCGGCGCCGACAGGACGAAGAAAGGCCTCTTCGAGGAGGCGAACGGCGGCACGGTCTTCCTCGACGAGATCGGAAATCTGACCTGGCAGACCCAGAGCAAGCTTCTGCGCTTTCTACAGGAGCGCGAGATAAAGCCAGTCGGTTCGAGCAAGGTGATGAAGATAAATGTCCACATCATCAGCGCGACGAACGTGAACCTGCGCAAGGAGATAGAAAACGGCACGTTCCGCGAGGACCTGTTTTACCGCCTGTCGGGAATAGAGCTCGTCGTACCGCCCCTTCGCGACCGCGTGGACGACATTCCGCACCTTGTCGAGCACTTTATACGAAAGTATTCGCGCGAGCTCGGGAAAAAGATCGATTTTATCGAGGATGAGGCGCTCGAGATTCTCAAGCGGCGCCGGTGGAATGGAAACGTCCGCGAGCTCGAGCACCTCATCGAATACGCCCTGGTGCTGGAGAGCCGCAGCAGGATCGAGGCAAGCACAATCCTTCACATCCTTCCGGAGGGCAAGGAGGGGGCGTCCGTGCCGGCTTCATTCGAGCCCGACCTGTCGCAGGCGGTCGGTTTCTTTGAGAAGGAGCATATTGAGCGCGTTATCGGCCTTGCCCGGAACAACAAGGCCAAGGCGGCGCGGCTTCTCGGCATCAGCCGCAGCGTACTCTACGAAAAGATGAAAAAGTATACTATAGAATAAAGCTGCTAAAACCGGAACAATCCGTTTCCGGGCACTGTGAGTCCGGCCTGAAACCATGATTTATGATGAACGGACCGCCAATCCGCGCTATGCTGGTTTCTGGCTGATATGCTGGTTTTTTTGTATTGCCGGGGGGCCCGGCAGTACGGCGGATAGTACAATCTGGAGAGCGGGGTTGCAGGCGATGGCGCGGTATAAAATCGATGGCGCGAAATTTCAGAGCGTCGAAGAGCTCAAGGAGGGCCTGTGGCCCCTTTACGAGGGAAAGATGACGCGAGAAGAGTTCGAAAAATACATTGAGGAGAGGATGGAGGTCGTGGAGTAGGACCGTTACGCGAAAAGACGCATCACCGCCTCGGTGAAGCCTTCGGGCCCTATTCCCTCCGTTATCATCGCGTCAATTTCCGCACCGACAACGCTTCCATCCGGCTTTCTTACCAGCACCGGACGCTTTACGGCATGGAGCATCGGCAGGTCGTTTTCGCTGTCGCCAATCCCGGTCGTTACGATCTCCGCATCTCCCGCCGCCGGCATGAATGTCTCACAAATTCTACGAACCGCGCGGCCTTTATCGACTCCGGCGGCGCCGAAATGATAGAACCTCCCGCCGCGGGTGAGACCGAGGCCGTCCCTGGCGAGGGCCATGTTCGCCGCGTGCAGATCGATCGCGGAGCCGTCAGTCGTAATAAACGGGATGGTGAAGGAGCGCTCGCGGGCAAGGGCGGCGGCGGCGCGGTCGAGCTTCGTCCGTTCGGCTATCTCCTCAATGCTCATGTCGGAGAAAAGCCGTACGCTTTTACCAGTCGCCTCCGCAAGCAGACATGTGCGTGCGGCCAGGTCGTTCACTCTCATTCCGTGCGCTTCCAGGCGCGGGGGTTCGCCTGGCCTTACGGGAAAAACAATCCCGCCGCCGTTCTCGCAAACAAAAGGCCAGTCGAGTCCGAGTTCGTGGTGCAGGATTTCCATTTCGGCAGCGGTTTTGCTCGAAACAAGTATGAGCGGTATGCCGATTTCCCTTAATAACCGTATACCCGGCAGTGACTTTTCGTAACCGTAATCGTTGTGGTCGAGGAGGGTGCCGTCCAGATCGGTGAACACGATGTGAAAGGCGGGCCTATTCATGGGCTTCGTCGCGTATCAGGATGAACTCCACGCGCCGGTTTCGGCGCCGGTTTTCGGCGACGGTATTCGGTAAAAAGGCGGCTGTTTCTCCCATGCCTCTGAAGCTCAACCGCTCGCGGGCGATGCCCCTCGTTATCAGATAGTCCATTACCGCTTTGGCCCGTTCCTCGGAAAGCCGCAGGTTGTACTCCTCTTCGCCGATATCATCGGTGTGGCCTTCGATCCGGATGCTGTAGGCCCTGTAGCGGTTCAGGATGTCCGCCACACGCCCGAGTATGGGGAAGGCCTTTTCGGTGAGGCCGGCGCTGTTGAATGCGAACTCGATATTACTGATTCGTATCTTAAGGCCCCGCTCGGTAACCATTACCAGTATGTCGATCGGGAGCCGCAACCTCCCGCTTTTGGCGTGGTTTCCCGCGATATCCACCGCTTCCATCTCGATGTGGTAATCCGCGGCCGATTCGACAATCTCTCCGGTTACGCTCAGGCCGTCCCATTTTATCTCGGGGGCCGGATCGGTATGCCCGCTGAACGATTTGAACAGATCTCCGGCGTTCGAATAAATGAAAATGGACCAGCGCGCTATTCCGAAGCCATCCGAGGCCGAAGGGTACAGCGTAAGAATGTCATTCGCCCCGTCGCCATCGGGAGAAAAGAGCGAGGGCGAAAAACGCAGCGAAAGCTCCGGCTGGGTGCCGTCGAGAATAATCTCCTTCGGGTAAGACGAAGGGGTGTTACCGCTGTTGAATCGCGTGGCAAGGGTGTAATAATACGGTCCGTCGGGGAGCGCCTTGCCCGCGGCGTCGGTGCCGTTCCACTGGACGAGGCGGTCGAGCGCGGAGCCGCCTGAAAATTCGCGAACGATTTTGCGGTCGGCATTCTCGATGCTTAGTTTCCATGCCTCCAGGCCCGAGATGGATGAAAGAGAAAGCATCCACGTGAGCTCCCGGTGCAGCGCCGGGGAGAAATAACGCCGTGAGGCCGTGGCATCGGCGGTCTCGTAGCGCCGCGTGAGGGTGATCTCGCCGATCGATTTAATTGCGCTGGTCCCGGCCCTGTCCGTGCACTCCGTAAAATAGGAGTAAAGCCCTTCAGGGGCCTCCCCGCCGCCGTCGGTTTTGCCGTCCCAGACAACTTTGCGTGGAACCTCGGTGCCGTTCCACCGAAAATATTTTACCGTATTTCCGGCGGCGTCCCTGAATCCCGCTGTCCACTCATCATCCGGGGCGGTGACGACCTGCTGCACTATCGTCAGGATATCCTTTTTACGGTCGCCGTTCGGCGAGAACAGTCGGTCCTCGACCGTCAGCTCCACCGATGGTGAAGTAATGTCGACGTGCACGACCCCGGTACGCGCCGCCGAGATGTTGTCGCGCTCGTCCCATACAATGAATGAATACCGATAGCGTCCGTCGGGAACCAGCCGCCCTCTTGCGTCGGTGCCGTCCCAGAGCACCGATTCGGGCACAACGGTCGATTCCTTCCTCAGCGCTATCTTTTTGATAAATGAGTATGGGGTCAGTCTCTCCCCCATGTCTCGGTCGGAAAGCCGGTACTCGCGGACAACGCCGCCGTCGGGGTTCAGTATCTGCAGGCGCCATCCACTGATCCGGCTGGCGTCGCGGACGGACGTCTTGAAGATAACATAGTCCCGCCTTCCGTCGTAGTTCGGGGAGATGTGCGTCTCGGCGGGGGAGATAGTGATAGAAGGAGGGTCGCGGTCGAGCGCGCCGTAATTCAGGGTGAGACCGAGGAAATGCGAAAGGCCCTCGCTCCGATGATAGCCGAGGGAGTAGTCGAGCCGGGCGTCGAATTCGCTGCGGGATATCCGCCACCCCGCGCCGAGGCTTAGCGCGTTATGTCCGTATGCGCCGGGCACCGTGCACCCCGCCCGCAGTGCGTAGCTGTCAAAAAGCCAGGATTCCAGCCCGAATTTTACCGGGTAGCCGCCGGCCTTTGCGTCCGCGGCGATTTCGTTGAGAAATACGATGCTGTGGCGCGCCCCCCGATAGAAGGTGAAGTCGTACCCCGCGGAGGCCGTGTCGATGTCCGAGGTTTTTTTTTCGCTGCCCAGGGGGATGCCCGCCCTGCCGGCGACGCCGAATGAAGGATCGAAAATACCGAACCCTTTGGCGAGGGCGAACGAAAATCCAGTTGCATACCTGGCCCCGAGGCCGGCGCCGATGAAATGACCGGGGCCGTCCGGGGTGGTTCCGTGGAGCATGTCGAGGGTGGCCCCGAACGAGAGGCGGTCGGTGAATTCCTTTGCCCCGCCGATCGACAGGTAGCGCGCCGTGCGCAGTGCCCCCGTTCGTGATGGCGTGGAGATCGAGTTAAACGATATTCCGAAAGCGCCGTATGATGAGGGGAAGGCCGCGGCGAATCCGGTGTTGTTGTAGTCACCGCCGATGCTTCCATGCCCCAGGAACATTTCGAAACGCTCTGCCGGCGCGATCGATGCGGGGTTCAGGAAGAACGAATT
>JBFZEY010000279.1:0-5986 GCA_041306625.1 Spirochaetota bacterium
TGGACAAAGTGCACCATGTCGGGCCGCGCCATGTCCACCACCAGGCGGAACGAGGACGCGTTGTTGACGTCGAAGGGGTTGGCAATGCCATAGGAGCCGCGGTGCACGGTCTCCATGTCCCCGGCGAACGGGAAGGGGCCCAGGTTGAATATATGGGCGAGCAGGCGGCCCGCCTTTCCCATCGGGGTATGGCTGTAGGTTATACGATGGACCCGGCCCCAGGCCCATTTATCCATGTCCGCCCCGTAGCGGTCTTCGCACCATGCCAGCGCGGTGTCGAAGGCCTTGAGCAGCATGTCCTCCTTCGTTTCCCTGCGCGGCGTGCTGATATCGTCGAACCATTCGGGCGAACCGGTTTCCATCATGCGCACCCATCGGTTCTGGGCGAGGTACCAGTCGGCGAGGTACTTCATCGCGAGCTCCTCCCCCATCCGGTCGGCAAGGGTGTGTAGCATGAAATCCATGGTGAGCTTATGGAAAATCGTCGGGGCGGCGAGGGCCCTGTCCATGGAGCCGTCCCATTTCTCGAGTCGGGCGAGCGCCTCCTTCGCGCGGGGATGCTTCGATCCCTTCAGCACGCGCAGGTATTCCGGCAGAAACTTCCGTGCCAGAAGCGAGGTGGTGTCGGCGAGCATCGATTTCATGTCGTCGACGGCAAGGCCCTTTTTGTTTTCCAGCAGTTGCACGATGCGCATGAAACGGAAACGGGACGCGGTCTTGCCGTCCACCCGCACCGGGCTGTCGCCGCGGCTTATCCGGTTGTTCGCGGAGGCCAGAAAGCCGCGCGGCGGGTTGAACACCCGGGGCAGCGCCGCTCCGTATATTCCGCCCCGCCATTCGTGCTCGCCGGTCCATCCCGGCATCGGCATCCAGCTTACCGTGCCCTGTTTACGGACGGGAAAGTACCCGGTGCCGACGTAGGCGATATTTCCCGCACGGTCGGCGCACATGAAGTTCTCCCCGGCGGACACGTAGAGTTCGGCCGCCCGGGCGAACTCCGCGCAGTCGCGGGATTCGGACATAAGCTTCATGGATTTGATGATGCGCTCGTCGACGGCGAACCACCGTATCGCGAGCGCGTCGGTGGCGCCATCCATGGCGTCGCTGATCACCGGCCCGTGCAGTGTGCGCCGCACCGTGAGCGTTTCCTCACGGTAGCCGCCGGGGGCGTCTTTGTCCTTCACCCGTATCGTCTCGCGCGATATGTCCAGCGGCAGCCAGCGGCCCCTGTACAGGTAGCGGCCGGGGTTCTTCGGGTCGAGCTTTTCGATGTAGAGGTCCTGGATGTCGGTGCCGGCCGTGGTGCTGCCGTAGGCCACGTGCCGGTTGTAGGCGTGCTGGAAGTAGGGCAGTCCCGGCGCGGAAAGTCCGAAGATGTCCCACCCCGGGCACTTCAGGTGAACCGCGTAAAACATGGAGGGCACCGGCGGGTTGTGCCCGTGCGGGTCCTCGACGAGGATGGGCTTGCCGCTACGCGTTATGGCGCCGCTCACCACCCAGTTGTTGCTGGCCGAGCGGAAGCCCAGGGCGTCGGGTATTTCCATGACGCTTTTGTAGATGTCCGGATCAACCCCGGCCAGTGCGAGCCCTGCTATCGAAGGCTCGTCGGCCGGCCGGTACGGCAGCAGCTCAGTCGCCATCGCGTCGCCCAGCCGGGCCCTTATTTCGTGGTAGATGAGCTCGGACTTGAAGTTGTAGTGCATGTCCCACACCATCAGATGCACGAGCGTCAGCAGGTCCGAAACGGTCCATTTTTCGGGGGAAAAACCCATCAGTGTAAATTCAACCGGCAGGTTCCCGCGGCTCTGGATATTGAAATTGATCCCGTCTATATAGCGGATACCGTATTTCCTGATCTCGTCATCGAGCCGGGGTTCAAGTTCGGCCGCCCTGCGGCCAAGCTGTAGGGTGCGGATGAATCGGTCGATGGCAAGACCCTTATCGCCGGTCAGCTCGGAGAGCCGTCCCCGGGCTATGCGTTTGAGAAACTCCATCTGGAAGAGCCGGTCGCGGGCGTGTACGTAGCCCAGCGCGAAGTAGAGGTCCTCCCTGGTCTTCGCCTCGATGTGGGGAATGCCGTAGCGGTCGGTCGCGATGCGTACCGGGCCGGAGAGTCCCTCCGCGGTCAACGCTCCATCGAGGGAAGGGATCCTGCTTTTCACCGTAACGATCAGGATGCCGATCGTGATGGCGGCAAGCGAAAGACTCAGCAAAACGGCCCCGAGAATGACTTTTGATTTTCGGCTCATGTGTCACTTCTCCCGCGATGAAATTAACGCCGTCGAGCACCGATCATTTATACCGCCTTTTTATCGCGTAAGTCAAGGGGAAACCGATCGCCGATCCGGTGTGCCCGGATACGCGGTTTACCGTACGCCGGCGCTCACCCCCCCCTGATCGCGGCGGGATTAATGCTTGCTCCCTGCGCCCTTTTGTGTACACTGCGCGATCATCAGGCCGGCGGAGGAATCTCAGCATGAAAAAACTCGGGCCAACCGGCATGCGCTGGTTCAGGAGCATCCACCTTCTCTTCGTTGCCATGTGGGTCGGCGGCGGAATCAGCATCGTGCTCGTCTGCTTCCTTTCTTCCCCGGCCGGCGGTGACGAGCTCTACGCGTCGTGGGCGTCCATGAAGATCGTCGACGACTTCGTCATCATCCCCGGCGCCATGGGAAATTTATTGATGGGCCTGCTGTACGGCGTGTTCACGAACTGGGGCTTCTTCAAACACCGCTGGCTTGCGGTCAAGTGGGTCCTCGCCGCGGCGCAGATCCTCTTCGGGACCTTCTGCCTGGGGCCCTGGCTCAACGGCAACGCGGCGATCGCCTTCGCCGAACGCGCGGCCGCGCCGCAGAGCCCGGTATTTCTGCACAACCAGGCCATGGTGGCCTTCTGGGGCGTGGCGCAGGTGGCCTTCCTCGTGGTGATGGTGTGGATATCGGTATTCAAGCCCTGGCGGGGGCGGAAGGCCGCCCGAAGCGTACGGTCCTCGGGCGGACAGGGGAACGGCGCGGCGGTCAGCGGAGGCGGGCAATGAAGAAAACGGTCATCATAACCGGCGGCAACAGGGGAATCGGCGCGGCCATGGCCGAAGCGCTCGCCGCGGGCGGGTACACGGTCACAATAGTCTGCCGCAGCCGGGAGCGGGCGCACGGCTTTATCGAGTCGGCCCGTGCGCGCGGCATAACGGGTATTGAATTTCTCGAGGGAGACCTCTCCACCATCGCCTCGTCAATCGAGACCGCGGACAGGATCCGCGCCGGGGCGCCCGCATTCCACGCATTCGTCCACAACGCGGCGCTGTGGCCCACGGAAAAAATCATCAACGCCGACGGGCTCGAACAGTCCTTCGTCACCAACCATCTCGCCCCCTTCATCCTGAACCGCCGGCTGGAGGACCTCTTCACCGCCAACCGTGCGCGGGTGGTGCAGATCTCGGCCGGTCTCTATATCGCCGGGGAAAAGGACTGCGCGGCCACGGCGCGCGGCGACAACTACAGCCTCATGAAGACCTACGCCACCACGAAGCTCCATAACCTCATCGCCACGATGCGCTTCGCCGAGCTCTGGAAGGGGAGGCCCGTCACGATCAACGCGATCCATCCCGGCGTGGTCAACACCGCGCTCGGCGAAATGAAGGGATTCGCTGGAACGCTCCTGCGCCTGCTTAAAAAGCTGTGCCTGAGTCCGGCCGACGGCGCCGCGGCCCCGGTAAAGCTCGTTACGGACCCGGCGTACGAATCGCTCTCGGGCGCGTATTTCGACCGCTATAAACAAACGAAGCTCGCGCCCGTCGCGCTCGACGGTGAGTTCAACCGTGCCGTGTGGGATCAGGCCGTGTCCCTGGCCGCGCGAGCGGGGAGGCGATGACGCGGCGGGCGTTTCCGGACACCACGCACGAACGGGTGCCCGGCATTGCGGCCGGGGCCGCCCGGCGCCGGCTTTCCGGCGCGCTGTATGACGACCGGTCCCGTTTAATTTTTCTACATAAACCCTAAAAAATGATTGAGCCGGACTCCATCTTGTAGTATAACAAATCGGGAATAATTTCCTGTTTATTCCTGAAGATAATCTGGTTATACGCGGACATGCCGTACCGCTTCCGCGGCCGGCCATTTTATTCAAGGTACGATCAAATATTCCAAGAGGGAGGTACCATGCGCTTTAAGAAATTCGGCATTCTGTTATGCATGCTCGCGATCGCGTGCCTGTTCGCCGTTCCCGCGCCTGCGCAGGAGAAGGCGGCCGAAACGGCGTTCCAGGCACCGCCGCAGAACAGGCTGTACCTGGCGTCGCTCTCCATAGTACGCTACAATCCGCTCGGACTCGAAACACAGAACCGCCTGATGTACGCACGCAGGCTGGCCGACAGCACGTCACCGCTTTTTCGGGACACCTTTTTCGCCGGAGGCCTTTCGACGAAGCTCAATCCCGCCTATCTCAAGATCGGGCCGCTCATCGATTTTCAGCCCATCGGGATATTCAACCTCAGGCTGGGGTATGAATACCTGCGATACTTCGGCACCATGGGCTCTCTGCAGTCCGCCCCGAACGCCGACGGCAACTTCTCCGACGACGCGCGCGAGGACACCGAGGACGACGCCTACTCAACGGGCGGCCACCACTTCTTCGCGGAGCCGACGCTGCAGATGAAGGTCGGGAAAATAGCCGTTCGGTCGAAGTTCGCGTTCGAATACTGGGACCTCGATCTGGAGGACGATCACGAATACTTCTACGACGCCACGCTCGACACGCTCGTGCCCGATAAAAAGATGCTCTGGTCCAACGACAGTGATCTGCTGTACATGAGCGGCCAGCTGACGCTCGGCGTTCGGTATTCAGCGGTGTTCCCGGGCAACGATCTGCAGCACATGCGCGTGGGCCCGCTATTGGCGTGGTCTTTCCACACCAGGGATTACAGCAGCTTCAACAAGCCGACGCTTCTGATGATCCTCGGCTGGTATTTCAAGCATCCCGACAGGGTCGGGGCGGTTCCCTACGTGCTCGTCGGCTTTTCGTTTTCAAGCGACCTGATGGGTGCGAAGGCGGACTGACGCAGCAACAGGCAGCGCGTTACACGGCGTCGGGTCCGGGGGCCGCGTGTTTCCGGACCCGCGCTTTTTTAAGGGGGGCGTGATGAAATCGTTCGGCGTGTGTGCGGCACTTCCGGAGGGGCCGCCGGTATGACCGGGATGGATACGGTCGCTTCAACGGCCGGTTGCCGTCGGTCCATGAACCGGTGCATGCCCCTCCTTGCCAAACAGCCCGGGCCGGACGGCATTCTGCCGGGCATCCTGCCCTCGGACGAATCGGAAGAAAAGGATTCGTACGACCGGCGCTTCATATGCGTGTTCTGCGGCGCGACGATCGCCTCGCCGCACGACCTCATCGAGGTCGACGGCGCGGGCATCCACGATTTCGCCAATCCCGACGGCGTGGTTTTTCGGATCCGCTGTTTTTCGCGCGCCGATGGTTGTTTCCCCTCGGGCGCGTCAACGGAGGCGTACACCTGGTTTCCCGGTTTTTCCTGGCGCTTTGCGCACTGCAGGGGATGCGGCGCACAGATGGGCTGGCGCTACGAATCTCGTGCCTCGGGATTCTACGGGCTCATCCTCAAGCACCTTACCGGGGGCGTCGCGTAGCCGTCTAACGCGCAGGACGGATCGTCAGCACGCGCCGGTACTGCCGCTCCACGTTTTCCTTTTTGAACGGCAGGGGGCGGTTTTCGCCCGACAAAAATAAACCGATCATGTCGTCGTAATGGGGGCTTGAAGGGTCCCCGGACTGTCCCGGCACCGCCGTCAGGACGGCCGGCTCGTCGAGCCCGAAATCGACCACCATTCGCATGGCCGGTATCCACAGCACCTCTAAGTCCCTGCCCGGCGACGTGCCGGCGACGTTCATGGTCGAGGCGTCGCCCGGCGCCGGAAACGGCCCGCGGTCGAGGAGCGACCGGAGAAACGGCACTTTCCTGGCGATGTCGTGG
>JBFZEY010000280.1:0-3325 GCA_041306625.1 Spirochaetota bacterium
GTGTGCGCGCGTTCTCCGTCACCGCGTGTCGGGCGCGTTTCCGCTCCACGGCCGGCAGTTCGGGCGCCAGCCGCTCGAAGTCGGCCGTGTCCAGTTCGCAGAGGTGATCGATACCGGCACCCATGCCGCGCAACAGCGCGAGTGCCGATTCGCATTCACGGCGCCGGTCGTTGTAGCCGCTTTCGCGGAGCGAATGTTTGACCCCGCTGTTGACGAGCACAAAATGGATGTGCGACGAATCGATAGGAAGGTACTCGAACGAGAGGTCACGCGTGTCCAGGAGCATGGCGCTGTTTTTTCTCCCGTGAATGACCGCAAACTGGTCCATTATGCCGCAGGCGACCCCGGCATACTCCCGCTCCACGCGCTGCCCCAATTTAGCCAGTTCTAGCGTATCGATGGGCAGGCCGAGCATCGAAAGCGCCCCGTACAGCGTCACCGTGGTGACCGCAGCCGAGCTTGATACGCCCGCTCCCGGCGGGATTGAGCTCATGAAGCTCAGATCGAGGCCCTCATCCCAGTCGCTTCGGACCAGGGCGAGTGCCCCTGCCGGGTACAGCCAGACCCTCGGCACGACCGCACCCTCCCCGAAAAGTGAAAGCGGCAGATCGCCCGATGCATCGAAGCCCGCATCGCTAAAACGAAAGCGCTTGTGAGCATTTCTCGACATGCAGAGGTACACGGCCCTGTCGATAGCCGCGGGGAGGACATGACCGCCGTTATAATCGACGTGCTCGCCGATGAGATTGATGCGCCCCGGACAGAAGAATACACGCACCGGACCCGTATCCGGGAAAACGGAACCGTGCCTCTCGATAAGTCGTTTCAGATTATCATTCATGGAAGTTTACAGAACGTCGTTTAAGGGATTTCCGAACAGCGCGATCAGACGCGCTGGAGGTGTCTGAAGAAGGCTCTGCCCTGGTCAGTCGTGTTGATGCATACGGCGTCCCCGTCGTTCGACTCGGCGTACTCAACCAGACCGAAGTGCCTGAACCAGGTGAACGGGTAAAAGTCCAGAAACGATATCAGGAATACATTATCGCGCGCGCCGAATCCGGTTAAATCGAAGAATTCGCCGGCGATGGAGTCGAGGTTGAAGCGGCCGTTTTGCCTTATAATCAGGTCGATCAGGATGTGCCTGTTGTGCCTGAGCTCGCGCGCTGCCGCCGGATTGGAGGGGAAAATGTCCTCCCAGCGCACCTTGCCCCAGAACGCCGCGAACAGGGCGGGAAAGACGTTCTCCCCCGTATATTCCGGGCTGATGAGCGCGGAAGTGCCGGCGGTTTCGATTATTCCCGCCGCTTTCATCATGATCACGCACTGCTTGGCATGGATCTCCAGAAGCTCCGAATCGCCGGATTCCCTGAACAGGTCGCCATCGGCGATTGCCTGGACGCACCCGTCATAAAATTCCTGTCCCAGACACCTGCCCCGGGCAGCCCTCGCTCCGTTTTTCTTAATGGCATCCGCCACGAACCTGCACAGTCTGACGGCGAAACAACCCTCCAGTCCCCGGCCCGAAACGGAGTCATCGAAACGTGCGAGTGTCCTGACGAAACCGCCCGCACGCGGGCTCCCGTCGTACATCCAGGCCTGCTCGCAACTGCGGTTTACCACAATGGAGAACAGCGCCGATTTCTCGGCGCCCGGTATATTCACGAACATCCTGTCTATCTCTTTTGCTATCCTGCCGCGGGAAAAATCCATTGAAACGACCTGTTGAACGAGTAAATTAATTTCTTTATCGCACTGGTGCCCGGCTTCACCATGGGTATGTTTCATACCGACGAGTTTCTCCCTTTTCTATATGTACGGCCCAGGAAGCGCCATTGGGAACAATTGCATGGTCAATTAATTTCTGTGAAATTAATTGATAATCATTTATATTTAAATTAATTTAAAGTCAATGAAAATTTGAAAAAGCGGGCGGGAAAAGCAAAAAAAAACGCTTAACCCGGCCCGCCTGCACCTGGCCGTCAAATCACCACAAGCTTTCGCGTTGTCCATAATAAAAAAATTAATAATAATCCATTATTGATCAGATCACGTCCTTTGTAATACAAGATGCATGTACAACGGAGAAGCGGTCTCGTTGTGGATTAGTTTGTGATTAGATTGTGGATAATTGTCGACAAGTGTTTCGTTTATACGGATTGTCTTTTTTTAATTGTAAAACTACGCACATCGACGTATAGTCTGGGACTATGAGTATTTATTCCGCGATTGCGAAGGTCTACAGGCCCGCCGTTTTCCAGGGCAGCCTCGAAAAAAAAGGCTATTTCGAGGGCTGGTATTTCAAGCAGGTATCGGCCGACTCTCGTCGCGTGCTGGCGTTCATCCCCGGCGTTTCACTCTCCGGAGATCGTCACGCTTTCATACAGATGATCAATGGGATGACGGGCGAATCCCGTTATTTTTCGTACGACCTGTCCGATTTCAAATGGAAAAAAGACCGCTTCGAGATCAGCATCGGTCCAAGCCGGTTTAGCTCCGAAGGCATGTCAATTGACATACGCGCACAGGGTACGCGCGTAAGCGGCGCCCTCGAGTTCACCGATACGCGCCCCTATCCGGTAAAAACCCTTTCCCCCGGCATCATGGGGTGGTATTCGTTCGTCCCCTCCATGGAGTGTTACCACGGCATCGTCTCCATGGGACACCGGCTTTCGGGAAGCATCAGCATAGATGCCGATACAATCCGCTTCGAGGGAGGTCGGGGGTATATCGAGAAGGACTGGGGAACTTCCTTCCCCGAGTCGTGGATATGGCTGCAGGGCAACACCTTCCCGGACGGGGAAACCTCGTTCATGCTTTCAATAGCGAAAATCCCCTGGAGGGGAAGGCATTTCAACGGCTTTCTGTGCTTTTTATACGCCGGGGGAACGCTTCACCGCTTCATGACCTACACGGGGGCTCGGATTAACGAGATACGCCTGGACGAGGGCCGGCTTTTCGTAACACTTTCCGAGCGGCGATACCGGCTCTCCGTGGAAGCCCGGCCGCTTGTCACCGGCGCCCTGGCCGCACCCGCCATGGGGACCATGAGCCGCCCCATCAAGGAATGCGGCAACGCACGCCTGATTGTGCGACTTCTGGACGCCGCGGGCCGCGTACTTTTCGATGCGAGCGACGCGACAGCAGGTATGGAGTCGGTCGGCGACGTTATCAACCTCTTTCGGCGGAAGTGATGGATATGCACGACGCACTCTTCTGGTTATACCTGGTAAATTCCGTGGTGCTCATCAACCATGAGATCGAATCGGCTTATTGGAGAGAATGGGAGCTCTTTCGGATTCCGGGAGGAATCACCGGATTTCTCCTC
>JBFZEY010000281.1:0-7930 GCA_041306625.1 Spirochaetota bacterium
CAGATATATTACGTCAACACCAACGGGCTCTTCGTCAAACGTAACGCGCTGTGCATCGTCGAGACCGAGCACGGGGTCGACATGGGACGTGTTTTCAAGTGCCCGACGCACCTCAGGCGTAAAACCTCAGAGATAAAGGGCAGACTTCTAAGAAAGGTCACCCTCGAGGACCTGAGCACTCTTCCCGAGATCGAAACCATCGAGAAAAAGGCCTTCGCCGTCTGCAGAGAGAAGGCGAAGGAAAAGAAGCTCGATATGAAACTGGTGTCGGTCAAATGCCTCTTCGACCGTACCAAGATAATCTTCTACTTCGTAGCTGAAAACCGAATCGATTTCAGGGAGCTGGTGCGCGACCTCGCCACAGTGTTCCGCACGCGGATCGAAATGCGTCAGATCGGGGTGCGCGACGAGGCGCGGATCATCGGCGGATTCGGTCCCTGCGGCAAGGAACTGTGCTGCGTCAACCTCAAGGAGGAGTTTGACCCGGTCTCGATCAAGATGGCCAAGGAGCAGAACCTCAATCTCAACTCGCTCAAGATATCCGGGATGTGCGGCAGGCTCCTCTGCTGTCTCGGCTACGAGTACAGCGTCTACAAGGAGATGAACGAGCTCATGCCCCGGCACGGCGCTACCATTAAAATCGGCCCCAAGGACTACACCGTGGAGTTCACCGATCCGCTCAAGGAAACGGTGCGGCTCCGCTGCGCCGACCATGTCGTGACGGTAAAGCGGGAGGACATCCAGGTTACGGGAAACCGCTATCATATCACCCAGGAGGTGATGGCGCGCATCACCGCGGTGCTCGAAGAAGATCTTGAAAAAGAACCGGTTTAAGAGGATTCGATGGACAAGCGATTTTATGTTACGACCCCCATCTACTATGTCAATGCCGAGCCGCACATAGGCCACGCATACACCACCATCCTCGCCGACTTTCTCAAGCGGCACTATACATTGATGGGATACGAGTCCTACTTCCTGACCGGCACCGATGAGCACGGCGACAAGATCGTCAAAGCCGCCGCCGAGGCCGGGGCCCGACCGAAGGAATACTCAGACCGAATCAGCGCGCTTTTCCGCGACACCTGGCAGAAGATGGGCCTCGACTTCGATGACTTTATCCGCACCACCGAGGATCGGCATCGGAAAGTGGTGCAGGCCGTTCTGCAGAAGGTATACGACGCCGGCGACATCTACTTCGCAAGCTACGGCGGCCACTACTGCTTCGGTTGCGAGCGCTTCTTCACCGAGAAGGACATGGTCGACGGCAAATGCCCGGACCACAACAAGCCGCTTGAATATATCGAGGAAAGCAATTATTTCTTTAAGATGAGCAAGTACCAGGGATGGCTCGTCGAATATATCAAATCGCATCCCGATTTCATCCGTCCCGAGCGCTATCGTAACGAGGTGCTCGCCATGCTCGAAGGCGAGGCTCTCGAGGACCTCTGCATCTCGCGACCCAAGACACGGCTTCAGTGGGGAATAACCCTGCCGTTCGACGACAAGTTCGTTACCTACGTCTGGTTCGACGCGCTTATAAACTATGTAAGCGCCCTGGGTTTCCCCGACGATGCGAAATTCGCCCGCTACTGGCCCGTGGCGCACCACCTTATCGCAAAGGACATCGTGAAACCCCACGGAATCTTCTGGCCCACCATGCTGAAGGCCGCGGGGATCGAGCCTTTCCTCCACCTCAACGTTCACGGCTACTGGAACATGGAGGATGCCAAGATGTCCAAGAGCCTCGGCAATGTCGTGCGTCCGCTCGAGCTCATAGACCGTTTCGGCAACGACCAGATACGCTATTTTTTCCTGCGCGAGATGAACTTCGGCGCAGACGCGCGCTTCAGCGAGGAGGCCATCGTCAACCGCATCAACTATGACCTTGCAAATGACCTGGGCAACCTCGTAAAACGCTCGTTCGACATGGTCAGAAAATTCTTTAACGGTAACATCCCCGCTCTCGAGAAGTCAGAAAACGCAGGACGCGAAGCGCTCCTTTCGAAATTCAGCGAGGCGCTCTCCGCATACACCGCGCACGTTGACTCCTTCCAGTTCAGCGTTGCGATCGAGAAGTTGTGGGAGTTCGTACGGTATCTCAACAGGTACATCGACGAGCGCAAGCCGTGGCAGCTTGCGAAGGAAAACAAAACCGCCGAACTTTCCTCGACGATGCGCAACCTCCTTGAATCGATCGCCGGCATCGCCGTGATCCTGTCGCCCGTGCTCAATCGCACATCGCCGGTAATCTTAACGGCGCTTGGACTTCCCGCCGACACCGGGCTCAATCGAATATCCTCACTCGATGCGCTCGCGACCGGAGCTCCGCTCGGTGAGATGGGAGTGCTCTACCCACGCATCGAAAAGGAAAAGCCGAAAGCCGGGCCGATTTCATCGATTGAGCCGAAGCCTGCCGCCCACGCGGCCGCCGGTGACGGGCTTATCGATATAAGCGAGTTCTCGAAGGTCGACATCCGCGTCGCGCAGATCCTCGAGGCAGCGGCTGTCGAGGGCTCGGACAAGCTTCTCGAGCTCCGCGTGGATTCAGGGTCCGACACGCGCACCATCATCGCCGGACTGGCACTGCAGTATAAACCGGAATATCTCATGGGGAAAAAAATTTTACTCGTCGCCAACCTCAAGCCCGTAATTCTCTTCAAGCGGACCTCGTACGGAATGCTTCTTGCCGCCAAAAAGGATAAAAAAGACCGGCCCGTCCTGATAGAGGTGAGCGACCACATTCCCGTCGGGGCGAAGCTCTCGTGAAAATCGGCATCATCTCCGACACTCATAACGACGTCGCCATGGTTAAAAAGGCCGTTACCGTTTTCAAGGCACGCGGTGTCGACCTCGTGGTGCACGCGGGCGACCTTACCTCGCCTAAGATAATGGAGCTTTTTACAGACCTTCCCTGCCGGTTCGTACTCGGTAACTGCGACCTCGATGCCGAGGCGATCAACGACAAGGCGCGAGATCTGGGCTTCGGGTGCGTCGAGGAGTCGTGCGACTTCACGGCGGGCGGGAAACGCGTACTGCTTTTTCACGGCAACGACATCCCCTCGTTCCGTAAAGCGGTGTCCTCGGGCATCTATGATTACATAATCAAGGGTCACACCCATATCTTCGAGAACTACGTTTCGAATAAAACGCGCGTCATCAATCCCGGGTCGATCTACCGTGAAGACGAACGGACGGTGTCGGTGCTGGACACGGAAACCGACCGGGTGGAAAAGATAGGGATAGAAATCGACTGACCGGCGGCAGGGTGGCTCGTTTCAGGAACGGCCCTTGCGTAGAATTTCGATGATCCGCTCGAAATCGTCCAGCGAATAATAGCTGATCTCGATACGCCCCTTTCCGCCCGAGTGACGTATCTCGACCTTGGTGCCGAGAAAGGAAACGAGCATTTCCTCCATTTTCCGGATATGGGCGGTGTCCCTCGGGCCGGACTTTTTCGCAGCGCCCCCCTTCCCGGTCGATCCTTCGGCCTCTTTCTCCGACTCCACCATCTTCTCGAGCATGCGTACCGAATAGCCCTTGTCGAGGATTTCGTTAAACAGCGCGTTCTGCCGCTCCGGAGGAAGCGCGAGGAGCACCTTCGCGTGACCGACGCTCATCCTTCCCTCGGAGACCGCGCGCTGCATCTGCTCGGGCAGGGAGAGGAGGCGCACGAGGTTGGCGATCGTGGCGCGGTCCTTGCCCACGCGCTGTGCGACGTCCTGCTGCTTGAGACGAAAGCGGTTGATGAGCAGGCGGTAGGCCTTCGCCTCCTCGATCGGATCGAGGTCGGTTCGCTGGATGTTCTCGATGAGCGCGAGCGTGAGGTTTTCCTCCTCGTTCGCGCGGATGACGATGCTTTTGATCTTCTGCAGGCCGGCAAGCTTCGACGCGCGCAGGCGCCGCTCGCCCGCCACAACGCAGTAGCTCTCGCCGTCGCGCCGCACGACGATAGGCTGTATGAGGCCCACGCTCCTGATCGATTCGGCGAGGCCCTCGATCTCGTCTTCGTTGAAGTAGGTCCGCGGCTGGTCCGGATTGGGCCGGATGGCACCGACGTCGAGATCCACTATTCGGTCCTTCGCCTCGGCAACCGCGAATTCCATCGTATCGACAGGTGTCGGCGAGCTCGAAATGATCGCGCCCAGCCCCTTGCCCAGCACCTTCTTAGCCATTGTTCAACACCTCTTCCGCCAGGGCCTCGTAGCGTTCGCTGCCGACGCAATGCCGGTCGTACATGCCGATGGGCTTGCCGAACGAGGGTGCCTCGGAGAGGCGTACGTTCCGCGGCACGATGCTCTTGAATACCTTGTCCTTGAAAAACTCGCGCACGTCCGACACCACCTGTTGCGAGAGGTTGGTGCGTGAATCGTACATGGTGAGCACCACGCCCTCTATTTTAAGATTCCGGTTCAGGTTCTCCTGCACCATCGAAATAATCCGTAAAAGCTGACTGAGTCCCTCGAGCGCGTAATACTCGCACTGGAGCGGGATCATCACCGAATCGGCTGCGATAAGGCTGTTCAGGGTGAGAACGCCGAGTGACGGCGGGCAATCGATGAAGATGAAATCGAAATCGTCTCTGATGGGCGCGACCGCCTTTTTTAAAACATACTCCCGGCCCTCCAGCTCCAGGAGGTCCATCTGGGCGCCGGACAGATGAATATTGGAAGGGATGATGAACAGGTTCTCGATGCCCGTTTTATATATCGCCTGCCGGATTCCCACCTCGCCTATCAGCACCTCGTAGAGGGTGTTGTCCGCCTCCTCAACGTTTATCCCGAGCCCGTAGCCGGCATTCGCCTGGGGATCGATGTCGATGATGAGCACGCGCCTGCCCTTTTCGGCCAGGAAGGCCGAAAGGTTGATGGTGGTGGTGGTTTTCCCGACACCTCCCTTCTGATTGGAAACCGATATTATTCTTCCCATGCGGTGTTCTTCCTGGATTTGCCGTTTCGTTCGTAGGGCCGGCCGGGACGGGCCGCCCAAATCAGGAGCTCATCGTTGAAAAAGTGCGGCCTCACCTGAGTTGATTTCATCGCGAACGGCTGAGCAGGTATAAAAAACCGCCGGGAAAATGAATGCAACTCTTTTATCGCGCCCGCCCCGAATATTTTCGCGGATTCATGAATCGATTGATGAACACGAGGGCGGCGATCACCAAAAAAAATAAAAAGGCGAGGACCACCCTCCTGAAATAGGGGACCAGGCGCACGCCGTGTTTTACCGAAATGGCATACGGGATGCTCCTGCCGTTTCCGGCGGGAAAAATCCGCAGGCCGTACGTGCCCTCTGCGGTCGCCCGGACATCCAGCGCGAATTCCCTTTCCCATGTCTGACGCGAAGCGATCAGCGCGTCGCCCGAATAGACGTCCGCCTGGAAGAAACCGCTTTCGCTTCCGAAAAAAATGGTATTTCGGCCCTTCTTGAGCGGGACCGTATAGCGCCGGGAAGTCTCCCCGGGTAGCAGCATATCGACCATCCGGACACCCGAAGTCTGGTCCCATCTACCCGCACCGGCTTCCAGCGATGCCAACAGGCGCCCGAACGCGACCCGGATCACAAGGAAGCGCATTATCGGATTGCCGGTCTCACCGGTGTAATACCCGGTATAGTAGGCCTCTCCCCGTTTGCGCTTGAGGCGGACTATCACCGGCCCTTCCTTCTGCCCCCGGGGTGTATCGAACCTGCCGCCGGCAAGCACATCCGCGTTACTTATGGATTTCACCGCCACCCATCCCGAGAAAGGCATATGGGCCGAAAACCGCGGGGAAGATACAAAGCCCAAGAGATCTTCCTCGAGGCGCAAATCGATTGTTCCGGCACTCCCGATATAGGGGAAACCGTAAAAGAAGCTGAAATCGTCGTAGGCGCCGTGCAGGATATCCCACGAATATCCCGAGAAATACGCGCTGCCTCCTCCGTCGATAAAGGCGCGAAGTTTGCGGGCAAGCTCCTTCCGGTCCAGTTCGTAATGCCCTTCCCTGAGCGTGACCCCCTGGATGCTCGTGCCGCGGGAAAGGATATTTATGCTTGTCTCCGGCGGCGGCTCCATTCCGGACGGGAAAAATATAGCATCATGACGACGGTAAATATCCGGATGATTCAGGTCGGCGTATTTAATGACGGTGTAGGGGATGCGGCACGCCTGCAGCCATTTTTCCACGCTGTCGTACCTGTTGGCGACCACCGCCACCCGGACAGGGACGGCCGCCGATGCAGGGAGGGCAAGCAGAATTACCACGGCGAAGGCCCAGAGCCTTCTCACAGGCCCTTCCCCGCAAGCTCTTGAATCTCGGCCATCAGTTCCTTCCGCCTGGAAAGCTCCCCCTGAATATTCTCGTTCAGACATTCATAGGCGAGCTGGTATGAAAAGGCGGCAATGTGTTCTATTACTCCGCCGGGGGCATCGGCGACCAGATACCGACCGGAGAGCGTCTTTGAAAGGGCCCGGGAGTTTTCAAAACCGCTTATGCGGCAATCATGAAAGGGAAGCGGCGCGACGGCATCATCGCCCGCCGCCAGCGCTTCCCGCCCAAGCGCCCCGCGAAGCTCCATGGCTTCGGCCACTCCCCCGCCGGACACCCATCGCCGGTGCATACCGTAGACTGCCTGCATCCTGTTTCCGATCTCGAAAAAAAGACATCCTATGCCGTTTACAAAGCGTTCGACGTGCAGCATGGAAGGAATTTTGCCCTGGAATATCCGCCGTACCTCTTCTCTTCCAAGCGCGAGCGATGGATTGTTCGTTTTAAAAGAATGCATATCTCCAAGCACCTGCGCAAGGCCGGAAAGCTCGGCCGCGAAAACCGCGGGGGCGAAGACAACCCCTTCAAGGGGACTCCTGTTCCCGTCTTCAAACCTGATGATAGATCCGTCGATGACGGGAACGAAGCAGTTGTTGAAGTAGTTAACGCATCCGTCGAGAAAAGAGATAAAATCCTCATCATGGATGTTCTCGAAATCACGCTGGCGGCGGTCAACCACCCTCCACTGCTCCTCGAAGGCCCGGAGAAGCAGGTCGCGACCGTCTATGCTGAGCTTCAGCAGCGCGTACAGTTCGTCGTAAGGCGCAAGCTGCCGTTTAAGTGAGTCTATGTGGCGCCGCTTTCTCGATTCCGGGTCCTTCCCCGCCTTCTTCACCGCGTCGATGCCGTAGTCCCACTCGATCGCGCTCACCACGGGGGGACGGATACCGTAATAGGCGTCAAGATCCCGATAATCGATCCCTCGGCGAAACACCAGCGCCTCCATCAGTGCCAGGAGCAGCTGCGGGTATGACTGCAGGCCGTATTTCTGTCTCAGCTGCTGGGAAAGGGCCGAGTCGGAGCGGACGGATCCCGGCAGAAACGACCGCAGGAGCATCATGTATTCGTAAATCTGCTTTTCCCTCTCCAGATTACGCTTTTCCTTCGCATGGCGAATGGAATCCGGCTCATTCTCCCCGGCCTCCTCCTTTCGGAGATCGTCGGTCATCCGCAGCCTGTTTTCAATCTGAAGGATGATCATTTCGCGCGTTTCGGCCGGGAGTTTGAGGAAGGAAAAGAACGGCACGACGAAGAGCTTCAACTCGTCTTCGAACGTACCCCGATCCATCCATTTTATCAAATCGTACGAATACTGCACCAGCGGTGCGGCGATCATCCAGTCCCTGAAGTGCCGCAGGTAATTGAACACGATCGGTTCAGTGACGGCGGGGTCCTCGAGCATGGCCTGCATGAGCGTGGAAAGGCGCGATAGAATAACCTCCTGTGCCGCTATGACGCTTCCCAGAACCGCCAGGAGGAGTCTGGATGGTATCAGTCGCTTGCGTATGCCTATCCCGAGCCTGTTAGGCGCGTGGACCAGATAGCGCTTTTTAAACAGCCGAAGGTTTTTATATTTGCCGTAAAGCGCATTGACGAAGGCTCCACCGGGTTCCAGTGCCACG
>JBFZEY010000282.1:0-3634 GCA_041306625.1 Spirochaetota bacterium
CCACCGCGTCGACGACTCCCTGACCGCCCAGCCCGCTCCAGTCCCTGATGTTCCCCGTATATATCAGGCGGAGCCGCTCCAGGCTGATGTCGCGGACCGGATTCATGCGGTGTACGATTGGCACGATCATTCCTTTTGCGATAACGAACTCCTTGATGGTGATGCCCTTTTCGCCTGCCGATTTAAGCTCGGCGCCGGTTATCTTCGTGGACGATTCGGCGATATCGCAGCGGCCGTCGATAAGCGCGCTGATGCCGGTATGTGATCCATTGGCCGAGATCGTGACGTGTTTGCCGGTGGTCTCGCCATACACGCGGACAAGCGTAGAGGTCAATGGCTCCATGGTCGTGGAGCCCGCGATACTGATGGCGGCCGTGTCGCGTTTGCCGCAACCGGTACCGATGATTATGGCGAGCGCCGTAAGGGTAAGCGCCATTATAACGAATTTCGGTTGTTTCTTCATTTTAAATCCTCTTTAAGAATAGCGGTGCGAAGCTTCCAACGGTTTTACGCGCCGAGATTGGCGTCGAAGACACGGCGAATATTCGCTTCCCCCAGGGAAAGGAGCTCGTTTGCGTGGAATCCGATCGGATTCCGCGTACGGTATTCCCTGTCCGAGTATGATGAAAGAATGGAATCGATGTCCAGTATAAAAATATCGCCGGATCCGGAGGAGGGTGAAGGGCGGAGAAACCGCTTTTTTTTGCAATACCCCAGGAAGCTGTCGGCCTTTTTAAGAAGGTAGTCCCTGTCAAGAAGGCCGGTATCGAAATCGGGAAGCTTTTTGTGCCGTACCATCTCTCCGATTTCCGCCGTTATACGTTCCATCGACGCGATGAACCTATCCCGTGCAATCATGAGGTTTTCCCTGGTGCTTTCATTGCGCTCGGCGAGCCGCCTGATATAGCACGCCGCAATCTGGCTGAAGGTTATCGTGTGGAGCTGCCTGAGAATTCTCGCCAGGCGTTCGTTAAACTCCTGCTTCGGGCACCTGAAAAAAACCGGGCTTCCGATGTTTATGAAGATGTCCTTTCCCCCCTTGACAAGGCGGTCGACTTTTACGTTTATCGGAATGACGTGTACCCTCAGGTGCGCGCTCAGGAAGGTGTTGTCGACAAGCTGGAAGACGGCGCTTCGAATTTTTTTAAGGCCCCCGAATCCCCACGTGGTCCCCTCGGGGAATACCAGGGTGGACAGCCCCTTCGATATGCTCTCCCGGGTCCGGTTCATCTGGTTTCCGATTTCATTCCTGACCTGCTCCTTTTTTTTCGCGTACGTGTCGATAAACGGGCGGTGGATGGTGGTGAGTCTCATTATCTTGAAGACGGCAAAGGGAAGGGCCGTTTTATCAAGGAAGGTGAACAGGCATCTCAATAAAAAGCTCTTCCTGCCGAAGTTGCTGGCGAGGTAGCTGCCGCTTAAAAAGTCGTCCTTGGCCAGCACCAGAAAATCGGGTTTGGGGTGGAGAGAGTAGTACACCCGGGAAAGGGAGGGTATCTCGTAATAGCTGTCGTGGGTCGGCGAGAAGATGACGGGCGTGGGGATTTTCAGCAGATGCTCGCGTCCCTTGAGGTGCGGCCGTTGCCGCATCAGGATGGACGCCAGATGAAAGCACGAGATGATGAATTCACGCAGCAGGCGGCGTATCATGCTGTCTTCAGCCCTTCGTCATGGTTTGAACATCAAAATAGACTGCCGCGAATCAATGAACATCGGATCATCACTACCGGAAGTCGGCGGAAACAGTCGCAGTATCCGCTCACGCAACAACACTGATGAATATTTGCCCGGAAAGAGAATTCTGTCAACTTATTTGCGGGGAATGTGTACGCAGTGTTCCGCCCGCAAGCTTGACATGCGGTGCCACCGGTAGTACATTGTTACGAGCGGCGACATAACCCACCGAGACCCATTATATCGCGATGCCGCGCTGTCGGGCTGAATAGCGTTGTTCTCCGGTTGAGGTCCGGGAATCCTCCCGTATGCCCCGGTGGCGAATACCTTTCATATTGAAGGAGTATGAGCATGAAGGCGACAGCGTTGTTCATTCCGGCAATCCTTCTGCTTTCTTTCGGTAGTGAAGCGTGTAAAAGCGAGATCAAACTGAGCCCGGCGTGGTCCGCATCCAACGGTCTCAGTGTGCCCGAGTCCGTGCTCTATGACCCGAAAGGCGGGCTCCTCTATGTGTCCAATATCAACGGCAAGCCGACGGAAAAGAACGGGCAGGGTTTTATTTCCAGGCTTTCGCCGGACGGCACAATCGTGGATACATCCTGGGCAATCGGACTGCATGCCCCGAAGGGGATGGGAATAAAAGGCACGACGCTATTCGTTACCGATATCGACAGGATTCACGCTATCGATACCGCATCAGGGAAGATAATGAAAAGCCATGATGTGGAGGGCGCCCGTTTTCTAAACGACATCGCCGTCGATGAGGAGGGCGGCGTCTATGTTACCGACATGGAAACAAACAGGCTGCATCTGCTCAAGAATGATGTCCTAAGCGTATGGCTGGAATTGAAGGACTTTAAAAGGCCGAACGGCCTTTATATAGAGGGTAAGGTTCTTTTCGTGGGGACCGGGCAGGGCGTGCTCAAAATCGATACGGCACTGAAGTCCGTCGTTATGGAGGTACCGCATGCAGGTGGTATCGACGGGTTGCGCGGCTACGGCCGCGAAGCGTTCATCGTGAGCGATTGGAAAGGAAAGACCGAATTGATCGCCAGGGGCAGGAATGCCGTGCTCCTCGTGGACACGACCGCCGGAAATATAAACGCGGCGGACCTTGAATACATCCCGGAGAAACGCCTTGTCATCATCCCCACCTTTTTCGACAACCGTGTGGTCGCCTACACGCTCGGAAAATAGAATAAGGACGTGAATCGGCGGATTCGATTTCGGCTTTTAAATTAAAAGAAAAATTATATTTGTTGACAAAATGAACTTCGTTCATTTAATTGAAAGCGTTGGGGTGGTTCCACAGCGGAGCCTGAGATTATACCCGTTGAACCTGATCCGGATAATGCCGGCGTAGGGATGCCAACCGCATACTCAGCACTCCCGTTTTAACGATCACCTCATCCAGAATTTGATATGCCGCGCGGGCTTCATGCCTTTGCGGGCGATTGCCTCTTTACATCAGCTGCTTCGCCCCGGGGTTGCCGTTGGCGGCGTGAAAATTTCAGGGGGGTCGATGGATAACGCATCGCTTTTGACGGCCGTAAGAAAGAAACAGCCGCTCGTACATCATCTGACGAACTGGGTCACCATCTACGATTGTGCACAGCTGGTAAAATCGTTCGGGGGATCGCCGGTGATGGCCCACGCCGGCGAGGAAGCGGCGGACATGGCATCGCTCGCCTCGGCGCTGGTACTCAATATCGGTACCCTCACCACGGACTTTATCGAAAGCATGAAACTTGCCGCGCGCGCTGCAAACGCTAAAGGCGCGCCCGTTGTGCTCGATGTCTGCGGTGCGGGGGCCACGCAGTTCAGGGACAAGATGGTGACAGCGCTCCTCGACGCGGCTCGCATCGATATCATAAAGGGTAACGCCTCGGAGATTGCCCGCGTTGCCGGGGAGCAGGTGAAGACGAAGGGTGTCGATGCGGGAAGCGTGGAGGGAGACCTC
>JBFZEY010000283.1:0-3325 GCA_041306625.1 Spirochaetota bacterium
CGCCACCGCGCTCGCCGACCGCCAGGTGAAGCCTTTTCGCGTGCTGATAGCGGGCACCAACGTCGTCGCCGCCGACATCGTCGGCGCGCGCGTCTTCGGACTTGGAGTAAAGGATATACCGCACCTCGCGCTCGCGATCAAGCGGGGCCTCTCGGACGGCGTAAAGAGCGAGCGTGATGTTTCCCTCCGCGGCGACATCAAAAGTTTAAGGAACATCGACCTCATCGGCGACATGCCTGCCTCCGGCCACTATCCCTGGGACCTCTACCCGCTCTTTCCGGACGACGTGCGCATTGTAAAAGGGACCGAACTCGCCTGCCGCGAGGGCTGCGTCAACAATCCGCTCTGCGCCATGCAGACCATGTACCTTGACACTGCCGGGAAAGGGGGCTGGACGCTTTTAATGGGCAAAGGTCACGACGCAACGACAATCGATTCGATCAACGGGCGCGTGCTCATCGCCGGGCACTGCGCCATCGAAGAGGTTTCCGGCAGGCTTATCCGACGGCTCGGCCGCAAGAACGTGTACCTGAGCGGCGAGTGCAACGACCTCTCGGCCACCGCCGAGGCGCTGTTTCATTTAATGAAGGTCAACCCGGCGACCTACGTGCCGGTGAATCCGATCGTTACGTTTTTCGAGTACCTCACCGCCCGGCTTAAGGGCTCGAGTTCGCGCGTGCCGCACCCGTTTTCGCATGTGCTGAAAAGGGTGTGATACGCCCGGAATACCAATGGCCCCATGTACGGTTTTCTCAGTACACATTCAGGCGGGATGGGCGCTCACCGAGAGGTGAAATATTCGGCGGGATTTCCACCGGAAGCGGGAATAAATATTCCATGCCATTCGCGGCATCGCCGAATTATAATTCACGACCATTATGTGTCGAGTGTCCCTGCCTGACCAGATGTCTTTCCCGGCAGCCGCTGGGGTTTTCCCCGGTGAATTTTTTGAACATCTCATTAAACGTTGATTTTGAGCCGAAGCCGACGTTAAAAGGCACACCGTTAAGATGAACGATTCGAATTCCCGGCCCATCGTTTGGCATACAAACGCCTATGCCGCGAGATCAGATTTTCAGCAAATCCAAACCTCCGGTCGCCGGAATGGCCGCGCCCGTAATATATGAAGACGCATCCGACGCTAGGAAAACCACAAGCCCGGCAATTTCCCGTGATTCGCCAAGCCTTTTTAACGGCGTCCTGTTTTTGACCCGTTCCTTCAGCCTTTCATCGTATATCTGCATCGCCTCCGTTTCGATGAAACCGGGGCAGATCACATTCACGGTTATCCCGTCGGGGCCCCCCTCGATGGCCAGTGACTTCGCGAGACCGATCAGCCCGGCCTTGGTCGCCCCGTAGGACGGCTGCAGCAATGCCCCCATCAGGCCGGCGATGGATGAAATATACACGACCCTGCCCCGGCCTTTCTCCTTCATCCCCGGCCAGACCGCCTTCGTGCAGTTGAAGGCGCCGGTCAGGTTGACGCGCAGGTCACGCTCCCAGCGGTCAAGCGTCTGGTCCTCGAGCTTCCCGAAATTGTCCATAAGCGCCGCGTTGCTGACCAGGATGTCTATGCCGCCGAAATTGCGCTCAGCTTCATCGACAACGCGCCCGATATCGGCCGGTTGCGTCACGTCGAGCTTCAGGGCAATTGCTCTGCCGCCCATTTCGATGATTTCACGGGCGGTCTGCTTTGTTTTGACCGCGCCGGTCCCGGCGAAATGGCCCGCGAGCGGGCCGTATTCGGCGATCTTTTCAGGATCGGCGGTCTCATCCTCGACCAGCAGGTCAGTGACGATCACCTTGGCCCCGGCCCTGCCGAGGCCAAGGGCGATCTCACGGCCCAGGCCCCGCGAGGCGCCGGTGACCAGGGCGGTCTTACCGTTAAGTGAAAATTTTTCTGTCGCTTCCATTTGATAACCGTGTATACCCCTGGAAATATGAATCACTCATACCGCGACTCACACTTCCATCAAATCCCTGCCTATGATAATTTTCCCTGAATACGCGTCCGACGCGCCCGCTGCCCACGACCGCTCGAAATACCATACCGGGGAAGGCGCCGGCATGAGATGGGTGTACACCAGACGTTTAACCTTCGCCCTCTCGGCGATACGGGCCGCCTCTATCACGGATGTATGGTAATTCATGATGTTCTGCGCGGTCTTCTTCATGTGCGGATATCGCCGCACTCCCCTGGCGATCCAGTTGTCGCTGTACGCTTCATGGACAAGCACATCCGCCCCCGAGGCGTAACGGACCATGTTCTCACAGGGGAGCGTGTCGCCCGATACGACGATCGACTTGTTCTTATACTCGAATCTATATCCCACCGCCGGTTTCACGATCCCATGGTCCACCGTAAATGCGGTGACTTTAACACCCCCGTCGTCATACACCACGCCGTCATTTCGTTCGAAGATTTTTACCTGATAGGGCGCGGGAACATCTTGCTGGTGCTGTCTTCTTACTGAAATATCCCATTCCATGGCGGACATGAACTTTCCGATTATGCTCCCGGTATTCGTCGGGCCATGGACCCGCAGGGGAACGGCCCTTCTCGGCTCCACGCCGCCTATCGCCCCGGTCACCAGGAGGTCCATGAACCCGGAGTTATGGTCGGAGTGGTGGTGCGTTATGAAAACGTCCGATATCCTTTCCGGCGGTATGCCGGCCTGCGTCAATCTTCCGCACACGTTGCCCCCGCAATCGACCAGGAAAAACCTGTCGGCCGCCATTACCGCCACCGCGGGCTTAGATCTTTCGGGGATGGAATTGGGAGACCCGGTGCCGATTAACACCACCGTCAATTCATCATGATACTTGGGTCTGAGCGAAACTCCCGCCAGAAGCGGCTTGAAATACCGGTACGCGTCTCCCGAAAGTACCGACGCCGCGCCTCCGACCAAAATAGCGGACCCCGCCCCTGCCAGCGCCCCCGCGAGGAAATCCCTGCGCGATAATGATTTCATGGCATATACCTCCCCTTCTTCCAGCGTAATATCGGACCCTGCGGCGGGAATCACCACGGGCATCGCCTCACCGCAGTGACGCGACCAATAGACTCGCGAAATCGTTTATGCTCCCGCCCGAATGTCCGTATAACGTCATCCTTCACCGTATTCGGCGTTTTTCCTGTCACAAACACATCCCTTACCTTTGCATTCGTCCCACGGTATTTCACCCCGTACAATTACCACCCTCCCGCGATCTTTACATCCCACTGTTATCTGCAGTATCCCCTCAGCTTTACATGCTTCACACCTCATTCCACGCACCTCTCGCCCGGGAACTCTTCCAATGAGGTATCATGTAGAAAAGACAC
>JBFZEY010000284.1:0-10560 GCA_041306625.1 Spirochaetota bacterium
TCGTCGAAGGAGCGCCATGCAAAGGATTGCGGTGATGAAAATAACGACCGTGTATATTGCTGCGGCCGCTGTATAAATGTGGGCGGAGGTGACGATGCGCATGGCGACCCCGGCGGCCGCCACCACGGTTCCGTTAACGAGCAGGATAGAGGTCGTACCCGCCGGCGAGCGGCGCATGGCCATGGCCGCGAGAAATAGTAGCACCAGCGAAAACGCGAGCCTCTGGTAAAGCAGAAGAGTTTCCTTGCAGCGCGCCGGCCTTTCGATTATGGCCGCGGTGACGCGAGCGTCACGTCGCGCGTCGTCCTCGTATGTGATGAACTTCGGTGCAGGGATGATCGGATACATGAAGCGGAAGCTGGCGAGCATGCGCTCGCGCAGCCGCATAGAATCATTCAGGTAGTCCTGTACGCGTTCATCGAGCGCTTCGGCAAGCGGAGGAACAGCCGAGAGCGCCGGAAGGGCGGCTCCGGCCGCCGCGGCAACTGTGGGCGCGATGGCGGCGTGATAAACCGTGCGGGAGACGCCTTCGCGCGGTAGCGACGGAGAGAGCAGGTACAGCGGTACGCGTATTGAGTTCATGTCCGAGCCGCCGTGATTTCCGTCAACGTTCATGCCATGATCAGACGCTATGATGACCAGGGCACCGGGATATGCGCGGTCGAGCAGGCGAAAGATGCCGCCAAGAAGGGCGTCGATCATTTTGATGGAACCGAGATATCGCTCGCTTTTATTGGACATCGTGGCGTGTGCTGCGTTGTCCGGTGAGAGAAAATGCGCGACCGTGAAGAAGGGAAGACGGGCCTGTCGGACCATGTCCGAAACGGCTTCGGCGACTTCTGCGGGGTCGTCCTTTTCGCAGCATTCCGCCGGTGTATACTGCGCCAGGTGGCCGAACATATCCTTGTACCAGTCAAAGCCCACAACGCGCGAGTCAAGACCGGCATCAGAGAGTGACTGGAAAACCGTGGGCGCGTGAAGGTCGCGCCGTGATCGGACGTCATTGTTGATGATGCCGTGAACCGACGGGGGGGCGCCGGACAGGATGGAAAAGTAGTTCGGTGCGGATACCGACGGGAGCATGGCCCTCGCGTCCTCGTAGCGCAGGCCGAACTTCGACCATCTGGAGGTTATTTCCGGGCAGAGGGAGGGGTCGTAGAGCGCGTCGCGCGTGGCTCCGTCGAGGATGAACAGGAGAACGGCCGGATACTGCGGCGCATGGCTCGCGGAAGCGGTCTGGGTAATTTCACGGTCCCGCGGCGCGGCCGGGACGAGCGGCGGTGAAAAGCGGCCGTAACGGTAGTCGTTGACAAGAAGCAGCCGCACGAGGATGGCGAATGACAGCGCAATGTATACCGCATTTCTCATACGATGGCCGCGCGGAGAAAATCTATTGACACGATCATGCGCCCGCTTTAAGCTCCTCACTTCGTAATATCGCTCGGCATGAGGTCCGCCGCCCTACAGACGATGAAAGAGACGAAAGAAAACCCGACACCGCAGGCGCGGCGCTTTAACCGATTCGCTGAAAAGTATTCCCCGCGGATCGACCTGTCAATAGAGAAATATTTCGCCGGTAAAAAAAAGGACGCCGGGCACGCCTTCATGGCCGTTATAGTGAACGACCTTGCGGAATATTGCCTCAGGCCGGGCAAGCGCCTTCGACCGCTTGTGCTTATCGCCGCGTACCAGGGATACGGGGGCAATGCGTCCTCGCTCGGGGAAATCCTGGCGATCGCCTCCTCGCTCGAATTAATGCATTCATTCCTGCTCGTACAGGACGATATAATCGACCGGTCGTCGGTGCGGCGCGGCGGCGATGCCTTCCACCTGCTAATGCAGCGGCGTTTCGCCGGACTTACGCGAAATTCAGGCATCGGAAGCGATGTTGCCCTGGTCGCCGCCGATGTGCTTTTCTGTGACGCGCTTCAGCTCATCCTCGGGGCGAAGATAGACGGCGCGGCGAGAGAAAGCTTCCTCGGGCTTTTCGCGCGGGCCTATGAACGCACCGCCTGGGGGCAGATACTTGATATCATCAACACCAGGCCGCTCGCGCTCCGCACCGGTGATACGGCTGCCCGGGAGATAGGTTTGATGAAGACGGCCTATTACACGGTGTATTATCCACTGCTTATGGGATGCGCGCTGGCGGGCGTGTCGCTCGCCCGCGAGAGGCGCGCCATCGGGCGATTCGCCCTGCCGCTCGGGCACGCGTTTCAGGTACGCGACGACATCCTGGGGGTCTTCGGCGATAAAATCGAGATGGGCAAATCGGCGGACTCCGATATTATGGAGGGCAAGAAGACCGTGCTGGTGCAGAATGCGATAGAGCTTCTCGATGCCGGGGAAAGAAAGCGTTTCGCGAAGCTCTTTACAAAGCCCGGAAAGACGAAGGCCGATATTGCCCGTATTCGGGCCGTCATGCGGGAAAGCGGTGCGCTGGCCGCCGCCGAAGAGATGCACCGTAGTCTGATCGGCCAGGCAGTCAGGGCTGTTCCCTCTCTGGGAATAAACGCGGAGGGGATGGATCTTCTCCGCGGATTGTGCGCGGCTATCGGCGAGCTGAAGTGAAGAAATAAACGGAAACCAGGTGCTGTCGCCGGAACAGGCTGAAAATGAACCGGGGACGGATATAAAAAGGAGTGAAAATGAGTGCTGCAAGGAAAAAGCGTACACCGGAAGAAGCTTCCGGGAAATATCATAAGGACACATTCGACAAAATCTCGGACAAGAAGCGTGAGAAGATCATTAAAATTTCGACGGTGGAATTCGCTGAAAAGGGATTCAACGGCGCGAACGTAAACGTTATCGCGAACAAGTCCGGAATAAGCATCGGCTCCATGTACAATTACTTTTCCAGCAAGGAGCACCTTTTCTTAACCGTCGTCGACGAGGGATACAAGCTGCTCGAGGAGGCCTTTGCAGGCGCCGACCTGGCAAACGGCGATATCTTCCAAAAGCTCGAAACGATCATAAGGGTGGCACAGAAGCACTCGCGCTCGCACCCCCAGTTCGTACAGCTCTACCAGGACATCACCACTGAAAGCCTTGCGCATCTGTCTGCCAGGCTTTCCCGGAAAATTGAGAACATATCGGCGGTTTTCTACCGCCATTATCTGAAGGAGGCCAAAGTGCAGGGGCTGGTTGATCCCACAATCGACGATCACGTGGCATCGTTCTGCATAGACAACATCATCGTCCTGATGCAGTTCTCGTATACCTCCGAGTACTATAAGGAACGCCTGCTCACTTTTATCGGAGAGGACGCTCTCGAGGACGATGAGCGCGTTATCAGGGGGATGATGGACTTCATACGCCGGGCGATCGGGGTGCGGAAGTGAGCGCGGAGAAACCGGAAAAAGCGGCCGTGCGGGCGAAATCACAGGCGCAGCGAAACAACAAAGACATTATCAATCTTCGCCGCACGCAGCTCACGGCGGCGGCCTACCGTGTGGTAAGCCGCAAGGGGTACTATAACTTCACCATCAAGGACATCGCCCGCGAGGCCGGCCTTTCGACCGGGCTCGTGCACTATTACTTCAAGGATAAACAGGAACTGTTGTTCACGCTTCTGAAGGAGATGAACAACAACCTGCGCGTTTTTCTCAACAGGGCGCTCGCGAAATCCGACGATCCGCGTGAGAAGCTCTCGATATTCCTCGATCAGGCCTTCAATCTGGTCGAGCGGGAGAAGGATTACTTTCACGTGCTTATCGATTTCTGGACCCAGATCAATCACAACGAACGCATACGTCGGGCCAATGTCAAGCTCTTCGAGAGCTTCCGCATTGAGGTGGGCGCCATCATAACCGAGGGCATGCGGGAAGGAATCTTCCGGAAGGTGGATGTAGCCTATATCGCCATGGTGATCGTCTCGATAATCCAGGGGGCGATCATCCAGTACGTGCTTGACCGGGCCGCGTTCAACTATAAAGAATACACCGGCAGGATCAAGGTCCAGGTAATGGAGATGATGCTGAAAAAAGCCCGATGACCATCGATATCGCAGTTATCCTCTTATACATCGTAATCATCAATATTGTCGGGCTTCGGTTTTCCGGCGGAACGAGCGTGCGCGATTATTTCCTCGGCAATCGCTCTGTACACTGGGGCCTCGTATGCCTGTCGATAGTCGCGACTGAGACATCGAGCCTCAGCTTCATCTCGATTCCCGGACTCGCCTACGCAAGCGGGACGGGGTTTTTACAGGTTAGCTTCGGATATCTGTTGGGACGCATACTTGTCGCCGCTTTTTTGCTCCCGAAATATTTTCAGGGCGAGTACGAGACCGTCTACGAATTCCTCCAGCGAAGGTTCGGCCAGGCTTCGCGCAAAACCGTCTCGGTGATATTTCACGTAACGCGTCTTTTCGCCGACAGTGTGCGCCTCTTCGCCACGGCCATACCGCTCACGGTGATGATCGGATGGGACTACCGGCTGTCCCTGGCGGTTATCGGTACCGCCACGTTCATCTATACGTTTTATGGAGGAATACGGGCCGTCATCGTGACCGACGCGCTCCAGCTCGTGTTGTACCTGTTCTGCGTGGGGCTGGGCGTCTGGTGTGTAATGGAAGAGCTTTCCCTGTCGTTCGGAGGGGTCTTCGCTCTCATCCCGGCCGCGGACCTTGCATTCATTTCGACCGGCATGGGCGGGGGCGCGGCGAAGCTGTTCGGTTCCTACAACCTTTTAACCGGCATTATCGGGGGCGCATTTCTCTCGTTCGCCTCGCATGGCACCGACCACCTTCTGGTTCAACGCGTACTGGCCTGCCGCGATATCGTCTCCGCGAGGAAGGCGATGGTTGCCAGCGGACTCGTTGTTATCGCTCAAATCGCCCTCTTCCTTCTGTTCGGACTTTTCATCAAAGTGCTCCTTGAAGCGCGGCCCTTCACCTCGAGCGATTCCGTGGTGCCGTACTTCATTGTGAACCATCTTCCGGTCGGGCTGCGCGGACTCATGCTGGCCGGAATCTTCGCCGCGGCGATGTCCACGCTCAGCTCTTCGATCAACTCGCTTTCATCGTCAACCGCGCTGGACCTTTTTCGGCTGGATGAGCGTGACATACCCGAGCGTAAAAAGGTCGTCGTGGCGCGGGGCATCTCTTTTTTCTGGACGCTCGCAATAATCGGCGTCTCCATGCTTTTTCACGACTCCAAAAACCCGCTGGTCGAGGTGGGGCTCTCCATAGCATCGGTCACGTACGGCGGTATGCTGGGAATATTCATACTGGCGCGGTTCGCCACCGGACTCGATGACCGCGCGGCCCTTTTCGGCGTTTTCGCGGGTGTGGCGACGGTGACGGCGGTGATGGTATTCACCGGTCTTTTCTGGCTTTGGTACGTCGCCGTGGGCTTCTTCGTCTGCGTGGCAGTCGCGTTCGCGGCCGGACGGGCGTTCAGTTGGGGTCTTCGATGATCTTTAGCGAGGAGTGCGTTTCGTATCCGGCCGGCGGCTCGCGGTCGAAGAGCAGGATGATCTCGGTGCGGACCTTGTTGCGGATGACGAAGTAATATTCGGACGTGAGCTTGCGAACCAGGTCGATGCCGCGGCCGGTTTCGGATACTTTGTCCGATATCTCCTCTCCCGTCTCGTAGGCGCGCAGAATCATCTGGGACTCCTCGACGGCCCGGCGGATGCTGTCCAGGATTTTCTGCTTTGTCAGGTTCCCCTTGTAATCGGTGATGGAGATTCCATAGCCCTGATCATTATGCGAGAAGTAAAGGTCCACGAACTCGCCCTTTTTAAGCTTTACCGGCAACCGCTCCTCTTTCTCCTTCGTGTAGCCGTGTGAGTGATATACCGAGTTGATGATAAGCTCGTTTAGGATGAGGTTGAGCACCGATTTGTTATTAACCTGGACGCCCCATTTCTCGAGCTGCTGCATGAGCGCCGTTATTGCGGGACGTATCTGGTCCGAGGCGGTAATCCGTACCTTCTGGATTCCATCCGCGGGGGTGTCCATGTAATTGTTCAGCCCGAAGATGTTTTTCCGTGTGATGAGTTTCCCGGCCAGGCCCACGAGTTCCTTTTCCCTCAGCGGTTTGCGCAATACATTGCCTATGCCCTCGCGGAAGATGTGCTCGAAGAACGTATCAATGTCCTTCTCGGTTATCATGATGGCGGGGATGAAGGGGTAGTACGTGGTGATGTAATTGTACAGGTCGAAGGCGTTGTCGCCGGGAAGCTCCACCTCGGAGACGATGAGGTCGAAATCGCTGGATTTTAGCCTTGCCATGGCGTCGAAGGCGGACTCGCAGGCGACAACCGTGTAGCCGGCTTCGCGGAATATCCGTGCGATTGTTTCGCGATACGGGGAAAAGTCGACGATCAGGATGTTGTACATTGGAGCACCGTCTCCATGGCTTGAATACCCGGTCGACGCGGCGTCCTTCCGCGGCGGAATTCACGTCATCCGGGCTTATGAAGTATTATCGGAAATTCCGGTAAAAAGAATTATACACCGAATCGAGCTGCTCTGGCCTAAAATGTCCTTGAATTAGATGCCCATATTTACGAAAATATAACTGGGGCGGATCGTTTCCCTGTGCTATTGTAAGTGATGGTGCGTACCGATTGTCGCTCGGTATTTCATAATGGCCTGCAGTGAGTTGTTTTTCGGCGCTGGGAAACAATGCAATGACCCCGATGGTGGCTTCAGGGGTATTTTCGCGGAGGATATCACGATGAAGAGAGCTTGTATGGCTGTTGTATGCCTGGCGATGGCGGCGATGCTGACGGTCCCGGCGGTCTGGTCCCAGGAGAAAAAGGATGGTGATCGCGGAAGCACGCTCACCTCCGAAAAGCTCGACAACGAGGGCAGGGCGCTCGATGAGCAGATCGTTTCAATCAGTAAAAAGATCGCGGACGTAATAAGCCGGTATAAGCTCATGACCATCAAAGACATACGGCTGCTGCCCTACCAGGTGAGTTACACCCTTGGCGACGGCTATATCGAAATCCAGCGGCACAGCTTCGAGAGGGACGAGTTGACCAAGCAGGTGACGCGTTTGAAGAAAAAGATCATAAAGATATATTCGACGGGTTCCGGCGTTACAAAGATTGAATCCGAAATTATCGATCGCGATTATAATGGCGCCACCTCCACGCAGGTGACGATCATGGATCTCACGCCCTCGGCGGCGGGAACCGACGATATCGTGTTTACGCATGCAATCAATGGCAAAAAGCTCCTTGACGGCAGGCGGCTGGGAGAAGTGAAGAATTCCACGGCCTTCCCGGTGCGTAACAGCCTCAAGCGGGAGTTCCTGGTGCCGCACCTCGAGTACTTCTGCCAGGTACTGCTCTCCATCGCCGAAACGTACGCAAAGGGAATAAAGGATTCGGACAGCCAGATGTACGAATTCCTCAAGGAGTCGACCAGCTACTGAACTGCCGTGCGGCCCGGCCGGGTGCGGTGATTGCCGTTACGCCGGGCCGCAGGATTCCACGGAGCCGCCAGTTCATCAGGCCCCGGGTCGGTTATTCCGCCGCCTTTCTCCTGCTGTATTCATCGATAAGCCCCAGCATCTCTTTCCTGCCATCGTTTGTTTTCGCGGAGGAAAAAAAGACTGAATCGACGTCCACGGAAAGCGCGTCAGCGATGGCCCGCGCGGAGGCAAGCCGCTTGCCGCGTGTAAACTTGTCGCATTTTGTGGCGACTACCGCAACCGGAACACCCCTTTCGGCGAGGAGGGTGATCATCTCCATCTCGAAATCACCCGGAAGACGGCGGATATCGATAAGCAAAAACACGAGCCTGAGATTGTCGCGGTTTTGAATGTAGCTTTGAATGAGAGGGAGGAAACCGCTGCGGACCGACGCCGGGAGCTTGGCGTATCCGAAGCCGGGAAGGTCGACCAGGCTGATCCCGTCATTCATGATGAAAAAGTTGACGCTCTTTGTGACTCCCGGCCGCGAACCGGTTTTGACAAGGTCCTTTTTGGCGGTAAGCATATTTATAAGGGACGACTTCCCCACATTGGAGCGGCCCATAAAAGCGAATTCGGGATATGGCAGTTCCGGAAACGAGGCGGCGGAGAAAACGCTTTTTAAAAAGCGTACGTCTTTTATCTTCATCAGATGGTCCGCTCCATTAATACGGCATCGTCGTCCCCGTAGTATCGCTTTCTGAGTCCCGTTTCTATGAAACCCATGGCTCGGTAAAAACTGCGGGCGGCCTCGTCTTGCGCGCGCACCTCCAAAAGGACCCTGGCGGCATCAGGCGGGCGCAGATCCCGGAGGAGGTGGTCGAGGAGCGCGCGTCCGAAACCCCTGCGCCTCTGGTCGCCTCGTACCACGATCCTGTTGAGCTGTATCTCGCCGCCGACCTCCCAGGCCACCGCGTACCCGGCTATCGCGTCTTCGGTCTCGATTACCACGAAACGTGAGAACGAGTTGGAAAGCTCGTTCTCCAACCCGGTGCGGGTCCACGGCGACTTCATCCACTCATTTTCGAGGGAGCAGACGGTATCAAGGTCGGAGTGCAGAGCATATCGTATCTTCATGGACATTGTCCCACTATCCCCTTGCGGATATGCCTGTCAAAAGAAAATTGTGAGCAAAAAGTCTTTGACAAAAAAGGTGCATGAATACTTTTTCTAACAATAATATCCGGAAACCGGCCGCCGGTGAAAATCCGGCGTGGCCCGGCGGAAAATACGGGTGTATCATCAATGGCCAAGACAAAGTGCCGGGTTGTAGTACGATCGGAATACTGCAAGGGATGCAATCTCTGCATCGCCTATTGCAAGAAAGGGGTACTCGCTCCCTCCGAAGGCCTCAACAAGGCCGGTTATCATTACGCAACCCCCGACGACGAAAAGGAGTGCACCGGGTGCAGGGTGTGCGTGCTCGTGTGCCCCGAGCTTGCGATAGAGGTGTACGGTGAATAAAGTATTCATGAGCGGCAACCATGCCTTTGCCGAGGCCGCCATACGCGCGGGATGCCGGAGCTATTTCGGTTATCCCATCACGCCGCAGAACGAGCTGGGCGAATACATGGCCGAGCACCTGCCGAAGAGCGGCGGGGTGTTCGTGCAGTCGGAGAGCGAGACGGCCGCCATCAACATGGTCATCGGAGCCGCCGCGGCGGGAGTGAGGGTAATGACCTCATCGTCAAGCCCCGGCATCAGCCTCAAACAGGAGGGTATTTCCTTCCTGGCCGGGTTCCAGCTTCCGGCGGTGATTGTCAACGTGATGCGCGGCGGACCCGGCCTCGGCAACATCGCTCCGGCACAGGGCGACTACTTCCAGGCCACGCGCGGCGGCGGGCACGGCGATTACCGCACACCGGTATTCGCGCCCGGGTCGGTGCAGGAAGTGGCTGACCTCACCAGGGTGGCGTTCGATGTGGCCGACCGCTATCGCACTCCCGTCATGATACTGGGCGACGGTATGCTCGGCCAGATGAAGGAGCCGGTCGAATTTCCCGAACCGCTGGTGGACCTTCCCGAAAAGGAATGGGCGCTCAGGGGCCGGGGCGCGGGGGGCAGCCGCTACATGGCCTCGCTCATCCTCGACGTCATGGAGATGGAGCGGCACAACTGGGAGCTGGTGCGCAAGTACCAGGTCATTACGAAGAACGAAACACTGTACGAAGGATACATGCTCGACGACGCCGAAATCGTCGCCGTCGCCTACGGCACCACGGCGCGTATCGCCAAGGCGGCCATAAAGCGTGTCCGCAAGGAGGGTGTTCCCGCCGGACTGCTTCGACCCATCACCCTGTGGCCGTTCCCGAAAGAACCGCTGCAGGAGCTCGCACGGCGCATCGAGGACTTCGTGGTCTTCGAGATGAGCACGGGGCAGATGGTCGAGGACGTATTGCTCTCGCTCGAGGGCAAGGGGCGCGTCGCCTTCCACGGCAGGCCCGGAGGCGTGGTGCCGACCCCGGTGGAATTTTCCCGCATACTGTACCGCGAGTACCAGCGGCAAGTGAAGAGTGAAAAATGAAACTGCTGAACAAATGGCCGACATACTATAAAAAGGACGTGGTCACCCATTACTGTCCGGGCTGCGGGCACGGGATCGTGCACCGCATCGTGGCCGAGCTGCTCGAGGAAATGGACCTGGGGAAGCGGGCGGTCTGCGTGAACCCGGCCGGGTGCGCGGTGCTCGCGTATAAATACTTCGACATCGATATGATCGAGTCGGCGCATGGCAGGGGTACCGCCATCGCCACCGGGGTCAAACGGGTCAAGCCCGAGCTCTTCGTCTTCACCTACCAGGGGGACGGTGATCTCTCGGCAATCGGCACCGCCGAGACGATACACTCGGCCAACCGCGGCGAGCATATTACGGTGATTTTCATCAACAACGCCGTTTACGGCATGACCGGTGGCCAGATGGCTCCGACCACGTTGCTGGGTCAAAAGACCACGACGACCCTCGGCGGGCGCAACCCGAAGTTTGACGGGTATCCCCTTCATATAACGGACATGATAGCGCAGTTACCCGGCGTGATTTACGCAGAGCGTACCGCGATAAACGGCCCGGCCGGCATACAGAGGACGAAAAAGGCCATACAGACGGCGTTCCAGGTGCAGGTGGACGGGCTCG
>JBFZEY010000285.1:0-2719 GCA_041306625.1 Spirochaetota bacterium
TTGTCGGCTTTGTGAAGCTCAAACTTGCCCTTCGAATTTGTAGGATCCAGCTCTTCCATTATCCTGATACCATAGGCCTTGGCCACACGGTAGTGAAGAATCGAACTCCTGTAGATCCCGTCGCTATAGGTATTCTGCGCGTCGTCAAGCTGGCCGTAGGCGATCCTGAGGCGCATCATATTCTGAAAGACCACTTTGCCCTTATTGGGATCTGACTGGCTGCGCTCATCGAGCGAAAGGTTAAGAATGGTGTCGGCGCACTGGAACAGGAGCGTCTGAGTGTATTCCTTGTAGTGCTCGCTGATCTTTTTAAAAAGGTCATTTATGGCCTTCCTATTGTTCTCCAGCTCAACCCTCGAATAGACCACATCGCGCTTGTAAAAGAAGCCGACCCCTCTTTTATACTGGTCGTAAATCTTCTGATAATCACCTTCCCATCCCTGGTCCTTGAAATTGGATGCTATTACCTTTAGCACGTAAATTTTTTCCAGGTTTTCCTTTATAAGCTTCTCGGAGACCTCAATGGCCTGGAAGCGCGCCAGGTAGTTTTCCTCGGGGCGCTCGGATTCGGAATATTCCGCCCGCGGATCCTTTTTGGCATCGTCCGATTTCTTTTCCTGTGCCGATATGCCCGTCGACAGCACGCAGACGGCAAGAACGAAAACGAACCACTTTACGCCATCTCTCAATTTCATAGCACCACTCCTTTTGTTCTGCTAATATTCATAATATCGCGGACTTCCTTGCCCGCCCGCCTGGTTCGCCTGCATCGGTTCCCCCGATTGATTCCGCCGACCCGTCAGGGCGTGCCGCTGGGGTGGCGGATATCCGCCTTTTACAAGCACTGCATAGAGTATCGGACAATTTAATTATAAGCAACTTCTTTTTTAAAATTTTTATTTTTATTTTAAAACCGCATCTTGTATTATGTCGGGTAGTGTTTTCGGTCGGCAATCCGCTTTTCAATTATCCGTCGTCCCGTACAATCAGTATCCGAACATCCATCACGTTGGTGTTGGTCGGGCCGGTTATTATAAGATCTCCCAGGTTCTTGAAAAAAGTATACGAATCGTTGTTTTCCGCATACGAGCCGATATTCATGCCGACGGCGCCGGCTCGGGCGACCGTGGTGCCGTCGGCGAAAGCGCCGGCCGCGTCGGTCGGGCCATCGGTGCCATCGGTGCCCACGCTGGCCGCGCAGATACCCCGCGTCCCCGCCAGCAAAATTGCGGAATGCAGCGCGAACTCCATGTTGCGCCCGCCGAGCCCTTTTCCGCGCACCTCGACCGTTGTCTCGCCGCCGCTTATGATGCAGGCCTGAGGTTTCGCCGGGTTACCCGAGGCGAGCGCCTCCCGGGCTATCGCCGCATGGAAACGAGCCGCCTGTTGCGTATCACCCTCGATGAGCGAAGAAAGGATCACGGTTGCATACCCGAGGGATACGGCCTTCCGTTGCGCCGCATAGAGAGCGAGGATGTTCGATGCGATAATGACACCGGTCACCCCGCCGAAGCAATCCTCATCAGCCTTTGGGTTCTCCGGCAGCAGTCCGTCGACACCGTCGCGGATGCGCGTGCGCACGGATTCAGGCACCGAACCGGCGATACCATAGCGCTCGAGTATGGCACTCGCATCGGCAAAGGTGGATGCATCGGGAACGAACGGCCCCGAGGCGATAACATCGCGATCGTCCCCCACGACATCCGAAATCATGAGGTTGATGACGGTCGCCGGATGCGCGGCGCGTGCGAGGTTTCCCCCTTTAATAAGGGACAGGTGCTTACGAACGGCGTTCATCTCATGAATCGACGCTCCGCTCTTTAAAAGAAGACCTGTCGTGGCCCGTTTTTCCTCGAGCGTGACCGGCGGTGCCGGTAGCGGCAGCAGCGCCGAGCCGCCCCCCGAAATGAGCGAGATGACAAGATCGTCCGTCCCCGCATCGGCGGCAATTTTTAGTATCCGCTCCGCGGCCTCCCTGCCGTTTTCATCCGGTACCGGGTGTCCGGCCTCGACGGTCTGCAGGCGCGCAAGTGGTGTCGTATATCCGTACTTTACCGATATGCAGCCCGCGGCGATCCTGTCCCCGAGCAGTTCTTCAACAGCCTGCGCCATCAGTGCGGTCGCTTTACCCGCTCCAAGCACATATATTCTGCGGAAACTGGATAGATTAAACTCACGCACCACCTTCGCGTTCGAATAGACACTCAGGCTGCCGCCATTTAACCGCAGATGATCGAGCACCGCTTTTCGCGGATTGACGGCTTCGATCGCGGCGGTATATATCTGCCGTATATCCTCCCGCACATTTTTCATCTTACACGCCCCGTGGTATTACTCATTTCCATCACCCGGGCCGATGCTATCCCGGTCATCCGCCGATTGCAAGCCCTTCTTCGCCAGGCCGTCGAACTAATATCCGTACGAGAAAACTTATTTGACATCCGCGCAAAAATGGCACGGATTAGTCTATCATCACGTTTCCATCGAGGACATGCAATGATTTCATATCCGGACCGAAACGATATTATTCAACGCGTGTACGACCACGGGCAGGAGCACATCTTCATCTTCTGGGAACAGCTCTCGGACAATGAAAGAAAGGCCCTGCTGGATGATGCTGCATCCATCGACTTCGACCTTCTCTCACGCCTCTACCGGCAGGCCAGCGAGAGCACTCCGGCGGTGATGGGCTTCGAACCCGCGCCCTATATCCCCGTCC
>JBFZEY010000286.1:0-2634 GCA_041306625.1 Spirochaetota bacterium
GAAGATGCGGCGGAAAAAATGAAGGCAATAGAGGGAAAGGGCAGGGGTGACTGGATAATCGACGTGCCGGTGACGGACGCGGAAGGGAACCTCGTCTCGTCGAGCACCTGTAATTTCTATATAATACCTGCGCCGGACGGTTTTTCGGACCGGATTCACACGGGGGCATAACTCGTTCCGACTCGTCGGGGCCTTCCGGAGGAAAGCGATGAGGAAGCCGAAAAAAAATGACGGGGAAACGGCGATATACGGGGCCGGACTGGCGGGAATGGTCGCGGCGATCAACCTGGCACGGGAAGGGTACAATGTGACCGTATACGACAGGGAACCGCGCATCGGCGGCTCCGCGTTGCTTCATCCTTCCATCCACACCACGCCGCTGCAGCCCGAGGAAACCTGGCGGTACACGGGTATCGATCTTTCCGACTGCTTCGTCCCCACCGGGGAATATCCCGCGTTCTGGTACAACTCTAAAAGAATAACGCTTCCCGCATATGTTAAAAATTTAAAGGCGTATAACGTCGAACGCGGCCCGAGAAAAACATCAATCGACACCAGGCTCTTCGAAATCGCACGGAAAGAGAGGGTCAGATTCGTCTTCAATAACAACCTTGGGCCGAATGAGCTGAGAGCGGCGCCGAGGGGAAGCATCATCGCGACCGGTCTATACCGCGAGGTTTACGATCTCGTTGGCGTGCGGTGCGCGCCGACGCACGGATACATCGCGGCCGCTCCCGCATCTGACGGAGAATCGAGCGGAGCCATCCACATGGGAAGCTACAGCGTCGATTACGGCTATACCGCCTCCCTGAACGGGCTCATGTTCGCGCTGCTTTTCTCCCGTACGCCGCTTGCGAAAAACGACCTGGACCGCTTCAGGGGCGTCCTCCTGAAATCCCGCGGTCTCGAGTTCGACCGCTGGCAGTCCTTTACCGGGTATTTCCCGCGTCAGACAAAGCTGTATTGGGAAGGACGGGTCCTGGCGGGAACGCTCGCCGGAATGATCGAGCCTTTCTGGGGATACGGCATCGTCGGCGCTCTGATTTCGGGAAAGGTGGCCGCTCTTGCCCATTCAAGCAAAACCAGGGCGGCGATGGATTTCCACCGGTTTACCGCTTCATTCGGTAAAAAGCTCGCACGCAAGGAAAAACTGGATTCGCTGCCGTTCAACAAGCAGCTGCTGCGCCTGGGCATCCTCAGGGCGCGGTTCAACTGCTGGATGAATCCGGCCCTGGTGAAAGCGGCGAAGGATCCGGTGCGCTGGTTCACGTGATGGATCGATGACTCTTTCCTGCTGAGCTCCACCGGAACTTTTCGTATTTTTTTTATTCATCACCGTTCGATTGCCGGAAATTGTTGATTTTAATCACACGCCGGGCGTATTAATACCAGAACGTACCATTGAGCAACAATACAGGAGCGACCATGTCCCCGTATCTGATAATCGCCGTGTTCGCGATACTTATCATTAATCTCATACTCCTGTTGATCGGCCTCATTCGAGGGCCGCAGCAGGGCGGAGTGTACATCGAGCAGAGACTTGCCGCACTTGAGAAAAACCAGGAGCGCGCCGAGCAGGGAATAAAAGAAGAGATTGCGCGCGGCAGGATGGAGTCCGCCGCCAGCGCACGGCAGGGCAGGGAGGAGGCCGCGGGTAGCCTGAGGCTCTTCAGCGACTCGCTGCTTGCGCGCATGAGCGAGATCGCCGGATTGCAGAAAAACCAGCTCGACACCTTTTCGCAGCAGCTCGCCACCCTTACCGCGGCCAACGAGACCAGGCTCGAGCGCATGCGCGCCACGGTTGAGGAGCGCCTCCGGTCGATCCAGGACGACAACACGCTCAAGCTCGAACAGATGCGCGCGACGGTGGATGAAAAACTCCAGTCGACGCTCGAGAAGCGCCTTGGAGAATCGTTCAAGCTGGTAAGCGACCGGCTGGAGCAGGTATACAGGGGGCTGGGCGAGATGCAGGTTCTGGCCTCGAACGTCGGCGACCTCAGGAAGATGCTGACCAACGTCAAATCCCGGGGGACCTGGGGGGAGATCCAGCTCGGAGCGCTGCTCGACCAGATCCTCACGGCCGAACAGTACGAATCCAATGTGGCGACCAAGCGAGGCAGTCGCGAGCGGGTCGAGTTCGCCATCAGGCTTCCGGGCCGCGGCGAGGATGAGTCCGGACCGGTCTGGCTTCCGATCGACGCCAAGTTCCCCCAGGAGGATTACCAGCGACTGGTTGAAGCCCAGGATCAGGCGAATGCCCGGGCCGCGGAGGAGGCCGCGAAGGGCCTCGAGTTGCGGATAAAGGCCTCCGCGAAGGACATTCGGGAGAAGTACCTCAATCCCCCCGAAACCACGGATTTCGGGATAATGTACCTGCCAACCGAGGGGCTCTACGCCGAGGTTATACGCAGGAGCGGCCTCACCGAAACGCTGCAGCGCGACTACCGCGTTGTCGTGGCGGGGCCCACCACGCTCGCCGCGCTGTTGAACAGCCTGCAGATGGGGTTTCGCACGCTCGCCATCGAGAAGCGCTCGAGCGAGGTGTGGGCGCTCCTCGGGGCGGTGAAGCTTGAGTTCGGAAGATTCGGCGACATCCTCGACAAGACGCAGCAGAAACTCCGCGAAGCGAGCACT
>JBFZEY010000287.1:0-5800 GCA_041306625.1 Spirochaetota bacterium
CGATTATTTCGCGTGAAAACCCGACAGGGACAAGCGATTCGTAAAGTATAAGGGGATCGGTCTTACCCTGGAAATTGATATCTGCCATACGGCCGATGGTCCCGAATACATCAGCGCAGGCCCGTTCGAGCGAAAGGCGTCCGGCACCGTGGCAGTTGAGAATGGTGCCGTCGATATCAAACAGTATGGTTTTAATCATTCATCCACCCATTCGTTCCAGGATATATCATCCGTTTAAGCAGAAATTCTGTACGTTGCGATAGTAGAAATACTCCGTTGCAGTCGGAAATATTACTATTTAGAAAGGCAAAAACCGGGAAATACGTCTCTATAAAAGACCGCATAATGTAAAAAGCTTATCAAGTTCGGACGATGTTACCGATTATTATAGCATATATATCGGAAGATTTGTCGCTGAAAATGCGGGAAAGTGATTGTACCGGTCATGGCCGTTAAATCAAACCCGATTCCGCATCGTACGACAGGTCAGACTATTTAAATGCAGGGGAGTGTCAATGGAAAAACTCGACCACGATATAGAGCGTTCCGCGCGGAAGGTGTTCAAACTCTTCTTCGGAAGCAGGCTTTATTTGAAAAAAAAGGGCGATATCATTACGGACGACCTGGTCGGAGTCGATATGCGAATGTCATATCACGGTGACAAGATCATTTCTTTCTTTATGGAAAGGCGAATGCTCGAATCCCTCAAGGAGTATATGGGCGCGGGTTCAGGCGAGCGGGGGGAAATAGACTACGATTTCATGGGGGAGATGGCGAATATCATCGCCGGAAACGCGCTTACGGGCTGTGACGAGACCACATGCATCCATCCACCTGAAAGGGCGAAGGCGGTAAATAAAAACCATTTTGCGAACAAACGGGTATTCTCCTCCCGCCTGGGACGGTTCTGCATTTCGATAGGGGAAGCCGCCATTCAATGAGTCGTTTCGGGATCTCCTGATTCGGATGCAGGGGCTCCGGGTGAGGATGCTCCGGAGCCTTCCATCGTTTGAAATAATAGAATAACGAAGTTGAATAAAAAGCCGGTGGCGAGCAGCTTGCCGGCGTTTTCGTCTTTTTTGAAGAGTTCGAACACCTGGTGTGTCACATAAATGCAGTTATCCATAATCTCCCGGAGCACCGCTTCATTCCTTATATCCTCGGACGTATCCCGGGGGATCAGAGATGAATGTATCGATTCGCGGATTATGGATTGGGCCAGGGAGTTCAGAAACGCGTCGATGTCACGGTTGTAGGGTAGTTCGAAACCGTTCTTGAGCTTGATCATTATCGATGCGGATCACCCTCTTTTTTTTGAATTTCCTCGAACTTCTTTTTAAAAAGGCGGCCGAATGTAGTGCTCTCATCCGGCGAGGCGGCACTCTTCATGAACTTTTCATATTCCTGGCGCTCTTCTTTTTTAATGGCGCCCGATTCGCTCAGCGTAAGACGTCTGTTGGTTTTATCAAGTGATTTAATGACCACCTTGACGTCTTTCCCGGCGGGATATGCGTTCTGAAGATCGGTCCCGCGCGGTTGAGCGCATTCTTCACGAGGAATAAATCCGAGCATGCCGTTGCTGAGTCTGGCGGTGACACCGTTGGACCGAACGGACTCGACGCTCGCGATAAAAAAGGAATCCAGAAGCGATGAATCATCGGTCTGCCAGGGATTCGCTTCGCCGGTGAGAAGTTCCAGCGATATCTTTTTTTCGATTGCATCGATATCGATGATCCTCACAGTAACGGGTGAGCCGATCGAAACGGCGTCCTCGGGCTTGTTGACACGGCGGGTATGGCTCATCTTTGAAATGGGCAAAAAACCTTCGATGCCGGGCTCCAGCTCCACGAAGGCTCCGCTTTTGATGATATTGGTGACCGTACCGCTTATGTCCATGCCGGGAGCGTATTTGCCGATATTGTCCCAGGGGTGCGGCAGTGCCTGCCTGATGCTGAGACTGTGACGGCGATTCTCCCAGTCGATTGACTGGACTATGGCCCTGACCTCATCGCCGACGGCGAAACCATCCATGCCGCTGGAACGACTCCACGAAACCTCAACTCTCGGTACCAAAGCCTCTACGCCGCCGAGATCGACGAAAAGCCCGAAATTCTGCAGGGACGAAATAGTGCCCGTTACCAGATCGCCGACCTTTAATTTTTCTCGGAGTTCGCCTTCCCTGATCCGGCGCACTTCCTCCAGAAGTGAACGCCTTGACAGGACAATATTTCGTCCTTTTTCGGTCACCTGGGTGACTTTAAACGACATGGTTTTGCCGACAAGACTTTCCGGTTTAGCGGGAGACTTGATGTCAATCTGGGAAAAAGGACAGAAGCATTCAATGCCCGAAACCGATATGCGGTAGCCGCCGTTGGTTGTCGAGGCCACGGTGCCTTCAACGGGTATGCCGTGCATGCGCGCTGTCTCGATAAGCTCTTGCGAAACGGGGCCCCTGCCGATCCTTGTCGTAAGGGATATTTCACCACGACTGAGAGAAACCACGTAGGAGCGTACCATATCCCCGACCTTGATGCTGAGATTTCCCCGGGAGTCGAGGAACTCCTTCCGGTCGATTATCGCCTCGCTCTTGCCGGACGTGTCGATAAAAACGCTGTCGGCGGTGATAAATACAACTCGTCCGGTAACTTCGTCACCGATCGAAAAATTGTCATTAGCTTTGAGGGATTCTTCGAGAAGTGCGGAGAAGCTTTCCTGTTCCATTTTATCGTCGTCCATGGCCTGTTCCGATGGTGGTATAGTGTTTGTATGCTTTATGTCCCCTTGTCCCTGTCAAATCATAATTTTGCCGTTGTAAGCTATTTTTCAGGGTATGCTTTAACCATGGCATTATCCAGGAATATGGGAGTCCGCCGGATGTGGTTGGAGAAAGTTCTGTATGGTTTCCCGGGAACCGCCATGCATACATTTTTAATGATGAAATAAATTATGCTTTATGCCGAATGGAATGACCCGGCCTGAAAATCTTCATGGCATTATGTCGATTTAATATCGGCTGATTCGGTGAAGGTAAAACGTCAGGTCGGCGCTATAAAATAATTGACATTCTCGCACGGAAGTGTGAAATTAAAGCTGTAAAATTCATGAAGCATTTATACGGTCCCGACACTGTTTCACTATACAAAAGAGGAGCATACAATGAATAAATATCTTATCGCAGGGCTTGCCGTGGCGCTCATTGCTTCAGTATCATTCGCGCAGGACTCGGGAAAGGCCAAACAAAAATCGACGCAGGAGTATATCGCGGATCTTTCGAGCAAAGATGATGCCGCCGTCATAGCCGCAGCGGATAAGCTTGGAAACGACGGAGAAAAACAGGCAATTCCGTCAATAGCGCTGGTTGTTAAAAACAACTCGAACGCGAATGTCAGGATGCACGCCTGCGTTGCGCTTGGACTGATCGGGGACGAAAGTGGTGTTGATTCGCTCAACGATGCGTTGCTTAACGACTCGAGCGCAGATGTGCGATATGCCGCGATTCTTGCAATTTCGAGGATTGGCTCGACGAAATCAATCGATGCCCTTAAAAACGCCAGAGAGAAAGAAACAGATCCTTACATCAAAGATTATATTGACAAAATGGAAGCGAAGATGAAAAAGAAGTAGTGTAAAGGTCACAAGCGCCATACGCCCGCACCATGCGGGCCTGCATGGGCATGCGGCGACGGGAAAAGCCGCATGCCTTTTTAATGTCAAGACAGGAGCTGGAAATTGGATAAAAAGGCCGTTAAATACCTCGTGTTCGACATAGAATCGGTGCCCGACGCGCGTCTGATACGCATGGTCAAATATCCGGGGCAGGATATTGACGATTCTCAGGCGATCAAGAATTTCCAGGACGAAGTGCTGACAAATTCACAGGGGGTATCGTCCTTTATACCGGTTACTTTCCAATATCCCGTCTCAATATGCGTGGCGAAGATTGCGGAAGATTTTACGATGGGCGAAATGGTTTCGCTCGATTTTCCAAAGTTCAGACCGGCCGAGATGACGCGGCTTTTCTGGGAGGGAGTTGAAAACAACTATTCAGAGGCATCGCTTGTAAGCTTCAACGGACGTGGTTTCGACATACCGCTCCTTGAACTGATGGCCTACAGGTACGCTGTTCCGCTCAAGCGACACCTTAAAGACAAGTTTGGCGCACGATACCGGTTCGGCACGCGCCATATCGATCTTCACGACTGGCTTTCAAATTTCAACGCAATAAAAATGCAGGGAGGATTGAACCTGCTGGCAAAGGTGCTCGGAAAGCCGGGCAAAATGGGTACGACGGGAGACGAGGTTTATTCACTGTTCCTGGAAGGGAAATCCGGGCAGATCAACGATTACTGTACTCATGATGTGCTCGACACCTATTTTGTTTTCCTGAGAACCCGGGTAATGACGGGGGAGATTTCACGCGACAGGGAGCAGGAAATCGTCAGGAAGACGAAGAAATTCCTTGAGGACAATGTAGCCCAGACAACGGCCTTCGTTAAATACCTTAAAAACTGGGGCGACTGGGAACCCTGGCCGTAACTGGGACGGAGCACATTTTTCATAGGATTCCCGTTTATACCTGCGTATTCAAGCCCGATCTTAAAAGACAAACGAAAAACAGGAAAAACATTGGTCTGTACCAGGATACCGGAAGGTGGCTAATCATTGCATGCAGATTAAAAAAAGAAGGGAATTGCAATGTACGCAAGAATAATAAGATTTAAGATATAAAATTTTGGATGACAACTTAATTATGGAGTATATCTGATATATGCGTGAAAAGCATAACCGAACCGACCAATGATGTCCAAAAAGATAAAATTCGACTATCAAAGCGTCATAAACGCCATACCGAGCGCTGTCATAGTCATCGACAGAAACAAGACGGTAGTCGGAGTTAATAATTTTGCGCGACGTCTGTACAGGAACACCGACCTGCTCGGTAAAAACTGTTCGCAAGTCTTCAGCTCATGTGCCCGGCGCGGCACCACCTGCCCCATCGACAATATGGATTTCGTTATTCCCACCGGCATGCTTAAAGTACGTCAGAAGATACGGATAACGGAGTACGAAGAGGATGTTCGATGCCGTATCATCCCGGCGGAGATTGAAAACGGAGAAAAGGGACACGTATTCCTGCATATAATCCTCGACAGAGACCTCATGGCCCGCGAGAAGCTCGTGGAGCTTGAGAAAAACCTCACCATTACCACACTGACCGCCGGGATAGCACACGAATTCAACAATATGAACGCCGGCATTTATGGTCTGGTTGAACTGGTGCTGTCGCAGAGCAATCTGTCGCGCGAGACAGCACAGGATATGAGTACCATCCTTAAAATAATACGGCGTGCCAGCCACCTGATTGACCAGCTTTTGATATTCGCGAACAAGAAACCGTCCAAAAGGGTACTGGTCAATCTCGAAAATATAGTTGACGGTTGTGTGAAGATACTGCGCCCGGAGTTCTCGGCCCAGGGCATCAGCATAGAGATCATGCGGAAAAGCATGCTCAACGAGATGTTTCTCGACGCCAACAAGATCAGTCTCGCCATAATGAACATCATGATAAACGCGCGAGATGCGATGATTGACAGCGAGGGGAAAAAAATTACGATAGAGACGGGCAGGGAAGGCCCCCAGGGATTCGTCCGAATACAGGACAGGGGCGCAGGTATGCCTCATGAGATGCAGGACAGGATATTCGACCCCTTTTACACCACGAAAGGCTCGCTGGGGTCAAGCTCGATTCCAGGCACCGGGCTGGGCCTTTCAGTTGCGGCAGGAGTAATAAAGGAGCACA
>JBFZEY010000288.1:0-5557 GCA_041306625.1 Spirochaetota bacterium
TCGTCAGCAGAGGGCCTTGTCGCAGTTGTAGGTGAGAGAATGGGCGGTACGCGATTCGAACTCATCTTTCATTTTAAACATATAGCGAAGCTGCGGGGTAAGCCGCTCGTACAGCTCTCCCGATATCGAGATCCCGTTGGGATCGGTATGGTTCTTCTCGAGGTGGCACGCGTAATTGATGACGTCCGAAACGATCTGTCCCGTCTTATTGAAAAACTTGATCTTCCCCGCGTCCAGCCCGATCCTTATTGCGATGAGCTCGTCGATCTGTTTATCAGGCGAGCAGTTATAGATGCTGAGCGAAAAGATCATCTCCAGGCAGCAGCTCACCGCATCCACCGGCCCGCCGTTCTGGTCGCGGAAGGCGAGTACGCCGCCATCGCCCGCCCAGTACCACATCCGGGCATTGTACTGACGCATTTTCGGCGTGAAGAACTCCCACAGGCCGAGGTACACCTTCTCCATGACTTTCGGGCCGTATTTCTTCACGAGTTTCGAGTTATTGCAGATATCCATCGATGCGATGATGAGCGGATATTCCTTGCCGTCGCGAAGCACTCCCCAGTTCGGCATGAGGTTGGCGTCCTCGCTGATCTTGATGAGCTTGCGGCGGCCATGGTCGTAGACATGCCCCGAGCGCGAAAGCGCATAGAGCAGATTGTCGAGTCCCGAGAGCCTGACCGTGCGGCCGTTAAGCTGGTTGTCGTCGAGCTCGACGGTGAAGGCAATGAGCTCCTCGACCTTTTTCCCGTCGATGCACTCCTGAACGAGCCTACGGGCGGCCCTGCCCGGGGAGATGGTCACGGTCTTCGCGATGCCCTCGAGGGCATGGCTGTCATAGTTTTTAAAAAAATAACCGCCGACTATTTCTATTTCAGGAAAAGTAAGATTGTTGGCAAGAAGCTCGGTAAGGTCCTTCAGCAGGGTGGCGTCCAGCATAATGGGCTTTAAGTATCATCTCCACGGTTGTTGTAAACTACTTTTTTCATTATTATTCCAAAAAAGTCCCTTTATGACAATGAATTTACGAACACACGACCCGGTCTATTCCGCCCCCGGCACCTCCGGCAGTGAGGGCGGCAGACTGACCACCGGCTCTTCTATAACGCGCATCGACCTCCATTTCCCGCCGCGGAACCGGATGAAGAACGAAAATCCGAGGATGATCACATACAGCGAGGCGATAATCCAGGCGGCGTACAGGCCGCCGTCAAAAACCACAAGCACGAGATAGGAGGGTATAACCAGCACCAGCACGGACACTACGGCCAGCATGTACATGACGAAACGGGTGTCACCGGCCCCCTTGAGAGCGGAGGCGAAAATGATGTTCAAGGTATCGAAAATGGAGTAGATCGCCACGAACTTCAGCAGCACGACCGCCAGTCGGTAGATGTCGGCGAACGAGCCCGGATCGGCTTTCGAGGCGAAGGGCGCGACGAAGATTTCCGGAAGCAGCAGGTAGCAGAGCGAAATCGCCGCCATATAAATGAATGTCAGATGAAATCCCGAGTACACACTGCGCTCCGCGAGCTCCGGCTTCTCCATGCCGATATACTGGCCCACCATCACCGAAACCGCGATGCCGAAACCGATCATCGGCATGAACGCGAGCGTGTTGATGTTGAACGCGATATTGGTGGCGGCAAGATTAATGGTGCCCAGGCGCCCCACCAGCAGGATAAAGATCGTAAAGCCGGCGATGTCCACGAAAAACTGCATCCCGCTGGGGAAGCCGAAGCGCAGCAGCCGGAAGAAAAGCGCGCTCTCGAAACGCCAGCCGCCGAACGTGCGGAAGGTCCGGCGCAAGGACGGGCGGGCGAGAAGCGCCAGATAGGCAATGCAATATACGAATCCTGCCGCGACCGTTGCGATGGCCGCTCCCTCTATGCCCATTTCGGGGAATCCCCACTTTCCGAAAATCAGGATATAATCCAGCAGCAAATTTACGGCCGTGGCGAGGACGTTCACCCACATCACCGGCCAGGGCCTTCCCAGCCCGGTAAAAAACCCCGAAAACGCCGACGAGGCTATGCCCGGGAAAGCGCCTATGCAGAGTATCTGGAAATAAATGGTTTCATACCGCCGGACCTCGGGGTCGTGTCCCACAAAATCGAAGATCGCCGGTGCAAGCGGGATGAGAAGCAGATGAACGACCGCCCCCGCAAGTGCGATGTAGGCGCCCTGCCAGATCGAGGGCCCGACGCGCTCGTTCATCCCCGCGCCGTAATACTGTGCGGCGAAAATGCTCACATATCCCGCGGTTCCGATAAAAACGCTCATGGTGCAGAAATTAAGGATTCCGGCGGGCATGACCGCGGCGATCGCATACGGTGAGTACCACGCCAGGAACATGCGGTCGACGAAATGCTGCAGCGACCACGAGGACGTGCTCAGGATAAGCGGAACCGCCAGCACGAGAAGTTCGCGATACCCCGCCGCCGAGTTCCATCTTCCGGAAAAATGCCTTTTAATGCCGTTTATCACCTGTTCCGCCTCTCGAGCCATTGCATTCCCCGTTTCGTCCCGCCCCGCACTCGCCCCCGGTCCGGTGGAAGCGGCCACCAGCCGCAAATCGCATCGCCAGGGTCTATATTTTCGTACAATGCGACACAGCCGGTTTGCGAAAGGGCGTTATTTTTTTAGCAAAGGGGCGGGCGCCATGGTAGAATTGTACAAACCGGAAGTCAATAACACCGGAGCGCCGGCTTTGCGCAAGACTTTTTATACCAGTCTCGATCGATGTGACAATGCAAGAGAAACAGCCAAGCCCCATAGTATCACCATGCGGCATATACTGCGGGGCATGCCCCCGGTATCGGGACACGGCGGTATGCAGAGGGTGCCGGTGCGACGGAAGGCACGACAAGTGCGACATTTACGATTGTTGCGTTGTTATGGGCGGTAAAAACTTCTGCTACGAATGCGACTGTTTCCCCTGCGAACGGCTTGAAAGCTTCACCCGGTATCATCCAGGAAAGTCCTTCGCCCATTTCAGGCATATCGCCATAGAAAACCTCAACCGGATCAGGCTGATAGGGCCCGACATGTGGGCCCGGGAAATGGAAAAACGAACCGCCGCCGGCGACTACTCCATCAGCGGGAAAAACCCGGACGGCGATCCGGACACCTCGCCCTGCTCCTGCGTCTCTCCGGAAAAATAGCCGCGCGACGCAAAAAGCCGAAAAACCAGCAGCAAACCTAATTCTTAAAAAAAGTAACCTGCCAGACGAAAAAAACCGTCTAAAAACGCAATAAATTCCCCGACGCCTCTTGCTATAAACCGATATAATTTATATATTCTTCTTGTTACACCAAGCGGACTGGATTAACGTATGGGCGGAGTTGCCGGCAGCCCGGACTAAAATACGACCAGGTGGCGTAATTTTAAAAAAATAAAAAGAATTAACAGCACCCCCAATGAAATATATAACCGACGCCGTCAAAGAAAATAAGGACGTGCGAATTGTCACCTATTCGGTGAGCTCGACCAATGAAAACCGCCTTAAAAAGGTGCTTGCCCTTTATCTTCGCAAGCAGGGCTGCGAGGTGCTGCTCGGCCCCATTTACACCTGCGTGAAAGAGCTTCTCATTAATGCCGTCAAGGCGAACTTCAAACACATTTATTTCGAGGGATCGGCGCCGCAGAGCCCGGCCCCCGGTATAATCGCAGACGACAAGGTCATCCGGCTCTTCAAGCTCGAGATGTCGCGCGAGGACGCAAGGACCCTCGCCCGCCTGGCGAGAAGCCGCGACATAAAGGCGGAGATCGTTTTTCATCACGAGGACGACGCACTCGGCATTTCGATCACCAATCCCATAGCTATGACGCCCGAAGAGCTCGTCAAGGTTCGCAAAAAACTCGATGACGCCCGCATGTGCGATGACATTTCGGACTATTTTCTGATGAACGCCGATGACCCGAATAATGAGGGCGCCGGAATCGGACTGGTGCTCATCTCGATGATCCTGAAAAGCCTCGGGGTGGACCAGTCCATGCTCGACATCCGTTCCCTACAGGACCGGACGATGGCCTCGCTTACCATCCCGCTTAACAGGGCCACTCTCGAGCATTACGCCCAGAGCACCACCCAGGCAGCCGGGTAAATGGCGGCAGAATCTGTTCAGTTCGGATTTTCCCCCTGCCCCAATGATACCTACGCCTTCTACGCGATGCAGCACGGCCGCGTCGACACGGGGGATTATCACTTCGTCTCCCATATCGACGACGTTGAAAGCCTCAATCACGCAGCGCTCCAAGGCACCTACAAACTCAGCAAGCTCTCCTTTTACGCCTATCTTCATCTGGCCGGCCGCTACACCCTGCTCGACGCGGGCTCGGCGCTGGGCTTCGGCTGCGGGCCCCTGGTGGTCGCGCGAAGCGCGCTCGCAGACCTCGAGGGCGCGCGAATTGCCATCCCCGGCGAGATGACCACGGCCTATCTGCTCTTTCGGCTGTGGAACCGGGCCGACACCGATATTCGCATGGCGCGATTCGACGAAATCCTGGAGGGGGTCGCCGGGGGCCGCTTCGACGCGGGTCTCATCATCCACGAGGGGCGCTTCGTTTATCCCCGCTTCGGCCTTGAAAAAATTGTCGACCTGGGAGAATGGTGGGAGGCGGAAACAGGCCTGCCCATACCGCTGGGATGCATCGCGATGCGCGTCGACGGCGGGGATTACGACCGCGTCCGCGTGTCGGAGTTTACACGTATCATCCGCGCCTCGGTCCGGCATGCCTTCGATAATCCCGAAGACTCGCGCGAGTTTGTCCGCGCGCACGCCCGGGAAATGGACGATGACGTTGTGCGGCGGCACATCGGGCTTTATGTTAACGATTTTACGCTCGATCTCGGCGAAACGGGACGGCGGGCGATTCAGACTCTTGAGGAGATGGCTCGATGCAGGGGAATACTCGAACCGGCATAGTGATGGCCACGATGATAGAGGCGGGGCCGCTCATCGCCTCGCTGGGTCTTTCCGCAGCCGAAGGGGGACCGGTACGGATATTCTCCGCCGACGGATGTCCCGTGCTCGCGGTTTCAGGTATCGGCAAGGTGAGCGCGGCCCTCGCCGCACAGTACCTCATATTGAACTACGGCGCCGGCGCGATATTCAACATCGGCGCCGCCGGCGCCACGGGGAACGCCATGCGTACCGGGGATATCTTCCAGATTGATTCGATTATCGAGCCCGACCGGCCCCGGATAATGAACCGTTCACAACGGTCTTCCACGCCTGACATTCTCAACGGTTTCCAGAAAGCGATCCTGGCGACGCTCGACCGCCCGCTGGTTACGGCATCGGAGCGCGCCTCGGTGGCGGCACGCGCGGACCTCGTCGACATGGAAGGGGCGGCGGTACTGCAGGCGTGCAGGCTCTTCAAGGCACGGTGCTATCTTTTTAAAATGGTGAGCGACACCCCGGAACATGAAAGCGACACGCAGATCGTCGAGAACATCCGCCGGCTGGCTCCTCCGCTAGCGGAATTTTTTGTTCAAAAAGTGCTCCCGCTTCCGGCGTAGCACCCGCGTCCGCCACCGTTCCACAGGCCGGG
>JBFZEY010000289.1:0-5092 GCA_041306625.1 Spirochaetota bacterium
CCGGGCGGGTGAAATCCTGGCCAGGCTTAAATCACCGCACCGTGAATTTCTCGACGCCTATGCCGGTGGCGTTAATTTGATGAAAGACAGAAAGTACCGGGATATTCTTCGTTTCTCCCGATTGCCGGACGATCCCTGGACGGCCCAGGACGTTATCGCCATACTGCTCCTGATGGACTGGTCCCAGGCCTTTCTTGCCAATCAGGAACTTCGCTTCGCGCTTCCCGACAGGCTGAGGACCCATCCCATACGCGATATCATACCCGAGGACATGCTGTACTGGTATTCCGACGCCGAACAGAAAAATGTTTTTGCGCTCAGGGAGCTTGAAAGAGCGGTGAGTGATTCCGTGGGCTCTTTCTCCTCAGGCTTTGCCTGCCTGGTGCCGACCTCGCTGACGCATGACGGCAGTGCGAGAATCATCTATAATCTCGATGCTCCCCTGCATCTCTATCCTTCGTGGTATCCCGTGTGTTTTCGAGTGGGAGACGACGAGCTTGATGGGGTCAGTTTTTCGGGAATGCCTTTCGTTTTCACCGGCAGGAATCCATCCATGGCCTTTTCTTCGTTTACGATGAAAGCCGATACCCAGGATTTTCATATCGAAACGACAAGAAAGATGAAGGATTCGGAACAGTATCTCGGGGCGTTCGGCTGGCGCGATTTTGAACTGGCCGAGGGAGCGACCGTTTCGGGTGTGGCAGTCCCCGTTCGCTCTACCGAACGAGGTCCCGTCATCAGCGATATCTTCGCGGGGATGTATCGGACCGATTGCATTACCGTTCGATCGTTGTTTCCCGGTGAGGATTATATAGCCGCTCTCTTCGACGTGCCACTCGTCGCTTCGCCCGCCGCGGCACGTCTGCGTCTTGCCAATGTAACGTCCCCTCCAAGGGCCTATCTCTTTTCGTCCGGTGAGTTCGCCCTGCGCGGCTTCTCGGGAAAAATTCCATTGCGTCTTCAGCGGGCGGGTTTATTCAAAAACCAGGTTTTCAATCCGACCTGGGCGGGCGTTGCCGACATTTCGAATTATTTTGAGGCTGCGGGGCGCGATGTCTATCTGATCGGCGGTTCGATCTCGGAGGGAGTACCCCCTGTTTTAAGGGGAAGCATTCAGTACGGCGAGGAGGACAGGCCTTCTAGAATCAGAGACCTGACCGGGGCGGGTGGAGTACTCGATATCGTGGCCCTGCAGCGGGTGCTTCGCGATACCTATTCCGTCTCCGCGGCAAAATTTGTACCGCTTTTCATACGGCTTCTTGAGAAGATACCGGTGACATCCGCCCGTCTGACAAGGATATACTTTCTGGACTGGGACTACCGTATGCGCAAGGATTCGGTCGCCGCAACTATTTATCAGACGCTCCTGGTAAAACTTGTCCAGGAGACGATAGGGGATGAATGCAAAAACGAGATTCCCGGAATCCTCGAACATCATCATTATTTTTCCGATAGCTTTCTGAAAGCGATTGAAGACGAAAAATCGGTTCTCTTCGACGATATAACGACGAGCGGGCGCGAGGAGCGTCGTGACGATATTTTCGACAGGGCGTTTCTCAGGGCTATGCGTTACCTTAATGACAGGCGCGGTCCGATTATGGAGAACTGGACATGGGGAAGCCTTCACTTCGGACATTTTTCGGTGCCCCTCATAGACGAAAGCGCGTTCCGGTCTCGACTTTTCCATGCCAGGACGGATGAGCCTGTCGAGGGCGGGTCAACCACGGTATATCGCGGGACATCACTTCCCCTGGAGAACTTCAGAGCCGATGTGACGAGCTGTCTTTCGGGCATATACGACACTACCGCGGGGATTTCCTCCGCATCGTACAGCTATTCGCTTAATCCCTTTTCAGATTACTTCGACTACAGGAAGGAATATGGCAACTTTGCGGCTTTCAAACCGGACGACACTCGCCATCGCATTGAGATACGCCCGCTGAAGTGAGCCATGTGGAGCTGATCGGGATCGAACCGACGGCCTCTAGAGTGCGATTCTAGCGCTCTCCCAGCTGAGCTACAGCCCCATGGTGAGTCCATGGTATGCAGTGCCATGGACTGCGTCAATGAAAATTTATGTATGGTTGATGATAAATGATGCCCTCCCGGCACCTCTATGCGCTGAAAAAATCCAGAAGAAGTTCGCGGCCGGAACCAGGAGCTCCGACAGCCGGGAAATTTTATTTTAACCGTGTCTTTTTGCCGGCGGCTGTTTTGCTGCTGAGTGCGTGCGCCGTTTTTGCCGCGGACCCGCTGATTATAAACGAGGATTTTTCCGTGCGGCATTTGAGCGGGCACCTCGAATACTTCCTGGACGATGGTGGAGGGCTTGATATCGCGGCCGTCGCCGCGCCCGGCTTTCCCTTCCGCGCTGCGCAGGCATGGAGTGACAGCCCGAGTTTTGGTTACAGCCGCGGCGCACTGTGGGTGCGGTTCCTCGTTTATAATCCCTCGCCGGCCCCGGTGGACTGGTATCTCGAATATAATTATCCCATAATCGACCGGGTCGAGCTTTTCATTCCCGAGGGATCCGGGTTTCAAAGAACCTCGGCCGGCGATTACAAACCCTTCGCAGAGCGTCCCGTCGAATATCGCTCGCCGGTTTTCCAGCTTACTCAGAAAGGCGGTACGACCGCTTATTATCTGCGCGTACAAAGCCAGGGCTCCCTTACCGTACCGCTCGTCGCATGGCTCCCCAAAGAGTTCGAAAAAATGAAGGCCGCCGAGATGATTCTCCTCGGCATCTATTACGGCATCATGCTCGGACTGGCGCTGTATAATGTGTTCCTGTTCATTTCAGTCCGGGAACGGAGCTATCTGTACCTGCTCCTTTTCATTATCGGGGTGACCGTTTTTACCATGGTGCACAATGGGCTGGGTTTTCAGTATCTCTGGCCCGAGAGCGTGCGATGGCAGAACCGGGCTCATCCCTTTTTAATGTTTATCGTGAACGCTGTTGCGCTTCAGTTCACGCGGCATTTTCTTTCAACGTCGGAAAGGATGCCGCGTCTCGATGTGCCGGTACGTCTCCTGGCCGCGGCGAATCTACCCGTGCTTGCCGTCCCCTTTATAATGGAGTATTATTATGCGACCCAGATTTCGGTGATCATGTCGGGCCTATCGGGTTCAATGCTCATCATAACGGGGGTTGCGGGATTCTTGCTTCGCCTGCGCGAGGCGCGCTTTTACCTGACTGCCTGCCTGTGCTTTCTTGTCGGTGTATTGCTCATGGTGCTGCGCGCGTATGGTCTGTTGCCTGAAAACCCGATCACGGCGTGGACCTACCAGATCGGCTCATCGGTGATGGTCCTTCTGTTCTCACTGGGCGTTGCTGATAAAATCAACACCATGCGCGGCGAACGCGAGCGGGCGCTGAGCAGCCTCGCCGAGTCGGAGGAGAAGTACCGAACCCTGGTCGAAAGCGCGCGCGATGGGATCATTTTGGTGGCAAACGAAAGGCCCTTGTATGCCAATCCTTCGCTCATCTCCATGCTCGGTTATAGGGAGCCCGAATTTTACGAAAAGACGATTGTCGATTTCCTGCCGGATGATCCCATGGGTAAAGATCTCGTGCTGTCCCGGTATCGCGAGAGGGTCCGCGGGGTCGAACTGCCATCCAATTATGAGGCCCGGCTGCTGGCCAGGGATGGGAGGCTGCTTGATGTAATCATCTCGGCGTCACGGATCCGGATGGGCGGCGATGATGTAGTCATCGCGATTATAAGCGATATCTCGCACCTGAAAAGGGCCGAGAACACAATTCAACGGCAATACCGGGAGATCCATGCGCAGTACGCTGAAGTCGAGTCCCTTAACAGGAAGCTCATGGGTACGCATAACCAACTTGTTGACCTCAACGAGCGGCTTGCAAGGGAGAAGGAACAGCTTGCGGCGACGCTGGTGTCAATCGGCGACGGTGTGATTGCCACCGATACGGACGGCCGGATCGTGATGCTCAACCATGCGGCGGAGCGCCTGACGGGATGGCCGCAGTCGGAGGCCGCCGGCCGCCCGGTTGGCGAGCTGTTTAATCTCGCAGGAGCTCAGGTTAAAAGCCGGAGAATAAGCGGGACAGTATCCGAAGTTACCCGAAGAGGGGGGCTTGAAATAAGCGACGTTCCGCTGGCGCTTGTCAACAGGGAAGGCGAAGAGCGGATAGTGGAGATTTCCGGATCGCCGGTCCGGACCACGGACGGGGAAACACTCGGGGCGGTGCTCGCCGTACGGGACATCACCGAAAAGCACAAGCTGGAAAAAGAACTCGCCAAGATCGGAAAAATCGAATCGCTCGGGCTTCTTGCCGGCGGAATTGCGCACGATTTCAACAATCTTCTTACCGCCATAATAGGCAATCTTTCGCTGGCTAAAATAGAGGCGGGCGAGAACAGCGCGTGCTCCGAGACCCTCGACAGGATCGAGAACGTTTCTCATCGTGCGGTGAATCTGACAAGGCAGCTCCTTACCTTCTCCCGGGGCGGCGATCCCATTAAAAAGTCCGCCTCGATCGTGGAACTTCTGGAGGAGAGCGTGTCGTTTCTCCTGGCGGGATCGAACATCAGAAGCCATTTTTTCGTGGAGGGCGACATACGATCGGTCGACATCGATCCAGACCAGATAAGCCAGGTGCTGCACAACCTTATTATAAACACAATACAGGCCATGCCCGGCGGGGGAAATGTTTCCATAAGGGTACAGAATGTCTCGGATGTACGATGGCTGCCGTTAGCGGCCGGCAGCTATGTGAAAATATCAATTTCGGACGAGGGCGTGGGGATACCTCAAAAACACCTCGGCAGGATTTTCGATCCATATTTCACGACCAAGGAATACGGCAGCGGACTCGGCCTGGCAATAGCCTTTTCCATTATCAAAAAACACGGGGGGCACATCGACGTCGAGTCAAGTGAAGGAGTCGGTTCGACATTCAATGTGTATCTGCGCGCCTCGGAGATCGACGGCATTCCGGAGGAAATGCCTCCTGCATCGACGACGCTCCCGCAGCGCGCGGGAAGGATCATCGTGATGGACGATGAGGAATACATTCTCGACCTCGCGGTGAACATGCTGGGGCATTTCGGTTATGAGGTGACGG
>JBFZEY010000290.1:0-3177 GCA_041306625.1 Spirochaetota bacterium
CGCCGATGCCGCGGCGGTAAAAAACGACCACAGTACGGTCGTGATAAAAAGCAGCCGGACCGCCGCGGGTCGGGGTGAAAGACGCTCTTTTCGGATCATATGGTTCTGCCAGGAGGAGCCGGCCCGTGAGTGCCCACGTTTATTTTCTGTATGGCGTCGACTCCTCCGCGCACAATGTTAAGGCGGGAGGCGCGGGAAAATCAATCAGAAAATTATTTAAACCGGTTTCCGGATTAATAACGGTCATTCGGTGTGATATGGATCAATCACCGGTGAAATATTATTTGCAATAATAATCCAGCGGTTCCATTATCAGGGTGGTACTCCGGGAAGAATCATATGATCGGGCAACGATATATTACCGCGATTGCGGTGCTGGGTTTTGCGGGCAGTATGCTCTTCGCCGGGTGTTCCCGGGGGCATAAAGTCAAAATCGCCGTCATGACCCGCCTCCAGTCCGGGTCCACCGTGGGCTCGAGCGAAATCAACGCCTCGAAGCTCTTCCTGGAGGAGCGCGGTGTGCACAACATCGAGATCGTTCCCTTCAACGACGACTGGGAGCCGGCGAGGGCCATCGAAGCGTATGCCGAAATGCGTTCGCAGGGCATACGGATCCTGATAACCAGCCACGTCTCCACCTGCGCGCTCGCCCTGCGCGATTCGATAAACAGAGACCGGGTGCTGACCATGGTTACCGGTTCGGCCACCGACCAGCTTTCCGGAAGTGACGATTTTATCTTCCGCAATATACAGGATGTCTCCATCGAGCAGAAGAGTATCGCCGAATACGTCAACCGGATGCCGGGCGGAAGTCTATTGATAATCCGGGATACGGACAATCATTCCTATACCACTCCCGCCCTTAAATACTTCAGGGAGATTTTACGGAAGCCCTCGGTCCGGGTGATCGACGTTTCGGTTTCGGCGCTCGACATGGCCGCGCTCGAGTCGGCGATACGGAGGAATCATTTTGACACCGTTTATGTGCTCGTGGGCGGTTACAAGGTCGTGGCGGGAACGATCGCCCAGATGGCTAAAAAGGCGAGCCCCGGCGCCCGAATCGTTTTCACCCCCTGGATGAAATCCCCGGCCCTTCTGCAAACGCTCGGCGGCGCCGTTAAAGATGCGGTCATGCCGTCGCATTACCCGCCCCGCAGTGAATCCCGGGCCGTCGACGAGTATGTATCCGGGTTCAAGAAGCGCTTCGGCTACGCCCCCACCTTTATCAGCCTGAACGTCTACGCGGCCCTCGAGATCCTTTCGGCCGCGATCGCGGCGGGAAACACGACGCCCGATGAAATCAAATCCTATATTCTCAAGACGGGGAGATTCGAAACCAGGTTCGGCGCGGTGGAATTCGACGCATACGGCGATGTCACGAAACCGTTATACTTTATCACCGGTCTCGAAAGAGAGTTCTAAGCCGATGCGCTCCATCAGAAATATTTTCGCGGTGTTCGAGGGCGTCACCCTGTTCGTCGCGATCCTCTTTGTGCTGGTCCTTTTCACCCTCATCGGGAGGGAGATAAAAAGCTCCTTTTATAAAAGCCAGGCCCTCGAGGTCGACAAGGTCGAGACGACCATACAGAATTTCATCGAGGAGAACCGAGACCTGTTCGCCGTTTATTCAGGCATGTCTGATAAAAACGAGCCCGCCGCGCTCCTTGTTAGCTACACCGACATATATTTCTGCGATGCCGGTTTCGTCGTAACCCGTATCATCAAAAATGGGCCGGGCAGTCCCGTTTTCCCCGGTTATAACCTGGGTAAAAGCATGCTCCCGGGAATGCTCGCGAAGATCGATGCCTCGACACCGGTGGTTTCGGCAATGTTCCGCGCGCCCGAGGATGAACGGCTGAGCGTCTACGTGGGCGCGCGGTCGGGGTCGGGGTACCTGGTGGGCAGGATCGGAATAGCATCCCTTAAATCGGCGCTTCAGAGAATTGCCGAGTACAGCGGCAGTATCGTAATCATTGCCACCGGGGACGGCTATATACTTTCGAGTTCGGGCGACCCGCTTCACCTCCATATTCTGCCCGAGGGCGACGGCTCCGAGATAAACGTCGGCGGCGTCGATTACCTTTATATGCGCAAACACAGCGAGGCGCTCGGCAAAGACATAGCCATACTGACGCCGACCTCCACGGTGTACGCCCTGCTGAAAAGCGTCGAGCGTTACTTGCTCCTGTTTATCATACTCTTCGCGCTGATAATACTCGCCAAGATCGTCGGCCAGACGGTGCTGGTAATGCGCCCATTCGGCAGGTTCAGCGCCCTCATACGGCGCTGGGAGCCCGACGCGCCGGCCCCCGAGATCCCGCCGGAATATTTACAGTACGCGGAGATCGCTTCGCTATATAAGAATTTCAACGACAAGTCCGAGCAGATCCACGAGGCGGTGAAGGCGCTGCGGGAAAGCGAGAGGCTGCTTAAGATACAGCGCGATCTCGGCATGGTCCTTGGGAGCTCGGCGGATATTCCTTCGGTCCTCGCCCTCATGCTCGAGGCCGCGCTGAGGATCGAGGGGATTGACAGCGCGGGCATATATCTCGTCGACGAGGAGACCGGAACGGTGGAACTGGCCTCCTCGCTGGGTCTCTCCTCCGAGTTCATCAACAAGGTCGGGCGTTACGAAGCGGATTCACCCGGCATGCGCGTCGTCATGGAGGGTCTCCCTCTGTATATCGACGAGCACGCACTGAGGGAAAGAGGAGTGGGGGTGGGGCCGGAACATCTGGAGCGTGAGGGTCTCAGGATGCTCGCCGTGGTGCCGATCCGGCACCTTGGGCGGAGCATCGCCTGCATCAACGTGGCCTCGAAAAGCGTCCCCCTGATCCCGCAGACCTCGCGTAACGCCCTCGAGTCGATGGCCTCTACGCTGGGAAACGTCATCGTCCGCATACGAAACCAGGACCAGGTGGCGGCCTCGCTGCGCGAGAAGGAAATCCTCCTGAAAGAGGTACACCACCGGGTGAAGAACAATTTCCAGGTGATCATAAGCCTGCTCAACCTGCACTCGAAGAACATCAAGAGCGAGGAGCTCCTGCGGCATTTCAATGATTCGCGCAACCGCATCCGCGCCATGGCTCTCATCCACGAGAAGCTCTACCAGTCAGGCGATTTCGCCCACATAGATTTCGCCGCGTACATGGAGACGCTCACCTCGGAGCTCTGTGG
>JBFZEY010000291.1:0-5701 GCA_041306625.1 Spirochaetota bacterium
CGGCGGACTTTCGGGCAGGACGGCGTTTCTTTTATACGCGCTTGTCGTTGTGATTGCATGCGGGTTTTCGCTCGGGTTCGGTTCGGCGGAAATGTTTTCCTGGCCGCTTGGCGGACTCGAACAGCTCTCGGCGACGCTGGGAGAAGTGCGCGGCAGGTCCCTGCACTCCGGGGTAGACATAAAGACGCGCGGTCTTAACGGGCACCCCGTGTACGCCCCCGCGCGCGGTACGGTGAGCAGGGTGCTCTCGAAAGAGAACGGGTACGGGAATGCGCTGTTCCTCTCGCATGGCGGGATCGAATCGGTCTTCGGGCACCTGGACTCGTTCGGCGAAGGCGCGGCACGGTTGAATACCTTCATTGATATCGTAAAGCTTATGTACAACACCGACGAGCTGGATTTCCGTTTCAGGAAGGCCAGGCCGGTGTTTGATCGCGGACAGGTAGTCGCCTATACGGGCGAGACGGGCAGCGGCCCGCCTCACCTGCATTACGAGCTCCGCACGAAGGACGGGTATCTGAATCCGCTCAAATTCCATCCGGTTCGCGACACGCAACCGCCCGTCATCGACCGCCTGTATATATGCGTTGAGGAAGGGGGCGGCACCATTGCCGAGCGGGCGATCCGGGTCCGCCGCGGGTGGCGGGGATATGCTCCTGATGAGTCTTCCGTTTCGTTCGCGCAGGGTTCGCGCGTGTTTCTCAAGCTCGCCTGCTATGACCGGGTTAATTCACAGAACAGCGTCGCCATCCACCGGATCGCCGTATTCGAGAACGAAAAAAAAATATTTACCGTTGCCTTCGACGAGGTTCGTTATGCCGATTTGCAGTACGGTCATATGGTCTACGATTTGTCAAAGTCGACCATCGACGGGTCGGCGACCTATACCTATTTTCTATGCAAACGTGCGGGTAACGCGTTCAGCGGCATCGGCGCCGAGGGTGAAGGATATATACTGGCCGGTCCGAGTCCGAAACGCGTTCGTATCGAGGTGAGTGATTTTGCGGGGAATTCCAGTGTTCTGGAGATCGCAGTAAGGGGCGACGGGCGTCCGGTCGAGTCCGCCGGACGTGTGAAGTTTCGCAGGGGCGCTCCGGCGGAGCTTGCCGATGCGAGCGGGGCTTTCTCGGTCCGGCTGAGGGGTGACTCTCTGCGCTCCGACGCGCTGCTCGGTCTTGAGGCCGTGGCTCCGGATGCCGCGCGCGCGATCAGCGGGTCCGCCGGAATCAAAGAGGCCGGTTTCATTGCCGCATGCGCGCTTCACCCGTTCGATCTTCAGTACGCGGCCCCGGTCGAAATCTCCATAAAGGGTCCGCGCGGCAGGGATATACTGCTTTATCAGTTTTTTGAGGGGAGGCCGCCCCGGCCGCTTCCTACATCGTATATCGCCTCAAGGGGGGAGTATCGCGCGCGGAGCACCGCGGGAGGGTACTTCGCACTGATACGCGATACCGTGCCGCCGTCAATCAGCCTGCCGCCCACGCACGAATTTATGGGCGACGCAGGCCCTTGCAGGAAGCTTCACCTGGCGGTGCATGACGGCCTGTCGCGCCTGAACGAGTCTTCGATCGAATGCATGTTTGACGGCGAGTCTTTGCCCTGCGCGTACGACATCGACCGCCGCTGGGTCGAGATAGTCCTGCCGCGCGCGGTCTTCGACGGCGCCTATCACCATGTTTTTCTTAGATGCGCCGATGCCGCCGGCAACACGGCGGTGTTCAGCAGCCCGCTGCGCTGATCTCGGCGTCGCGTTTGCGGTTTCCGTCCTTCTTCCGCCTGTTCTCGTCGAGGATGGATTTGCGGATACGCATCGAGGCGGGTGTCATTTCAACCAGCTCGTCGTCGTTGATGAATTCCAGCGCCTCTTCCAGTGAAAAGCGGATGGGCGGCGTAAGGCGTATGGCGTCGTCGCTGCCGGCGGCGCGCATGTTGGTAAGCTTTTTCGTCTTCTGCACGTTGACGACGATGTCGCCTTCCTTGTTGTTTTCGCCGACCACCTGGCCCTCGTAGACGCGCTCGCCCGGCGCGATAAAGAACCGGCCCCGCGACTGCAGGCTGTCAAGCGCGTAGGCGACCACATCGCCGGCCTGCATCGAGATGAGCACGCCGTTGGAACGGTGCGGGATCGATCCCTTGAAATATTCGTACTGGTAGAAGCGGTGATGCATGACCGCTTCCCCGGCGCTCAGGTTCAGCAGGCGCGTCCTCAGGCCGATGAGCCCGCGAGCGGGGATATGGAACTCGAGGCGCTGCCGCGTCCCCATCGTTTCCATGTGCTTCATCTCGCCGCGCTTTTTGCTTACCGCTTCGATCACCCTGCCGGCGCTCTCGGCGGGAACGTCGATAATCAATATCTCGATCGGTTCGGCCTTGTGGCCGTTGATCTCCTTGTAGATTACACGGGGCTGTCCCACCTGGAACTCGTATCCCTCGCGGCGCATGTTCTCGATGAGGATGGAAAGGTGCAGTATGCCCCTTCCGAAGACCTTGAAGCCCTCGACGGCGGTGGACTCCTCCACCCGCAGGGCCACGTTGCTTTCGGTCTCCCGCAGCAGACGTTCACGGAGATGCCGGCCGGTGACGTATTTCCCCTCCTCGCCAAAGAAGGGCGAGTTGTTGACGAGGAAGAGCATGCTCATTGTGGGTTCATCGACCGCGATGATAGGAAGCGGTTCGGGATCATCGGCGTCGGCGACGGTGTCGCCGATTTCGACGTTCTCGAGTCCAACGATCGCGCAGATGTCGCCGCAGTCGACGCGCTCGGCGCGCGAGCGCTCAAGTCCCTCGAAGGTATAGAGCTCGCGCACCGTCGATTTCTTCCTGGCGCCGTCGCGTCCGAGGAGAACCACCTGGCCGCTCTGAGAGACCGAGCCGCGGAATATGCGCCCGATCGCGATGCGACCCACGTAATCGGAGTAGCCGATGGTGGTCACCTGCATCTGCAGCGGGCCGTCCTGACGCAGCGGGGCCGGGATGCGCTCGAGTATGGTATCGAGAAGCGGTGCCAGGTCGGTGCCGGTAACGTCGGGCTTTGTCGAGACCCATCCCTCCCTTCCGGAGGCGTACAGTACCGGAAAGTCGAGCTGTTCGTCGTGCGCGTCAAGATCGATAAAGAGGTCGTAAACCTCATCCAGGACTTCCGACGGCCGCCTGTTGGGCCTGTCCATTTTGTTGACGACGACGATGGGCGTCAGTTTGAGCGCGAGCGCCTTCTGTAAAACGAAGCGCGTCTGCGGCATGGCGCCCTCGAAGGCATCCACCAGCAGAAGCACGCCGTCGGCCATTTTGAGCACGCGCTCGACCTCGCCGCCGAAATCGGCATGCCCCGGGGTGTCGATAAGATTGATCTTGGCCCCCTGGTACGGAATCGAGATGTTTTTCGCGAAGATGGTAATGCCGCGTTCGCGCTCCAGGTCGTTCGAGTCCAGGAAGCACTCGCGCACCTCCTGGTTCTCGCGGAAGACACTGCACTGCATGAGGAGCTTGTCGACGAGTGTGGTTTTGCCGTGGTCGACGTGGGCGATGATGGCGACGTTGCGTATTTCCATGATGTTTTCCTTCCAGGTTGCTAAGAAAATTGCCGCCACCTGCCGCGGTCAAGCACTATTTCCGCTTTGAACGCCATATCTGACTGAACGGCGAGGGCCGGTCGGGGGCGGATGCGTCCGTGGGATGGCAACAGTCTATCCCGGTTTTTTCGGGACTTCATTTTTTTCCGCGGCCGGCGTACTCCGACCGCGGAAAATACGCCGTAAATGCTATCGCCAGGAGTCTATTTTATCCAGCGGGTAAATCGGCCGCGGAATCGAGCGATAATTCAGGGCGAAAACATCGACATTCGAGAGACCGGGCGTCATGACATTGACGGTTTTCCTGTTGTACAGGAGGTAGAAAAAGCGGAAGGGGAAGAGGTTCTTCACCACCACGATGTCCGCCTTCCAGAGCGAGAGTCCAAGGTCGGTGAAATACGAGGGCCGTGGCGTCGAATCGGGCTGTTCCGTGATTATGAGGTGCACTCCCCGGTCGCGCAGGATTACCGTTTTGCCGAGCCTGCCTTCGCTTTTATGGACCAGGATTCCGGTAAAGACAAACGGGCGGTTGTAGGTTTTATCAAGCTTTCCGCCCACCGAGACGCTTATGTTTTCGTTCAGCTCCTTCGCATAAGCGCGCGCCGCCGCCTCGCCGTCGCGTACGGGCACATACGATACCAGGTCGGCCGCTTCCTCGACGAGGCTCTTGAGAATCCAGGTGCTCTCGCCGGGGGTGCCGGTGCCCACGGCGTCCGAGGCGTCGCAGAAGACGACGGTGCCGAGCATACGGGCGATGTTTTTCGAACGGGCGATGGCGATCGCCTCACGTGGAGTGCTTCCGTGCGGATGCGGAGCGTCGCGCACCTCCCAGTTCATGTCGGCGATCTTATCGGCGAGCTTTTCCGCGAGCGCGCGGTCGCCGTCGGTCACCGCGACCGTACTCCAGCCGAGCTCCGGATCGTCCAGCCATATATGCACCGGAAAATTGGAGACGCTGAGAATGTGCGGGTCTTTTTCCATTTTTCTCATCGCCTTAAAGATGGGCCGCATGGGTGAGAGAAAATCAACGTTCATCCCGCCGCCCTTGAGAAGCTTCATTTTGCGCCATGCCATAACGGGCTTCACCTCTTTGCGTATGGTCTTCATTAAAATCTCGCCGGCGCTGTATCCGACGTCGTAGTGGTCGCGGTGCGGATTGGTGCGGTAGCCGATGACGAAGGTCGCCATCTTTATGCGCCTCTGCGTGATATTGGCATGGAGGTCAAAAGTGACGCCGACCGGAACCGTCGCGCTCACCTCGCTGCGGATGGCGGCAAGGAGGTCCCCCTCGGGATCGCGCAAACCCTGGACGCCCATTGCTCCATGCAGGGAAAGGTAAACGCCGTCGAGCCGGTCAATTTTTTTAAGACCGCTCACGATCTCTTTTTTTAAACTGTCGTAAAGGGCGCGCTCCAGCGGTCCGCCCGACATCGAGCGGGCCTTGAGGACCGGGACTATTTCGAATTCCCCGCGGCCGAGCTTTTCGATCGCCGCAATACAGCCGCCGAGCTCGAGCTTTTCCTTTTTGCTGAAGGGGATGATGTCGGCGCCGCGCAGCAGACTGGTCGAGCGGAACATTGCCTCGGTGGTCGGCACACTCGAGAAGGAATTGCTTTCCTGGAGCAGCTCGACGATCGCGATGGTCTTAACGGGGCCGCGCGAGGCCTGCTCTTTTTGAGGTGCGCAGGACGGAAGACTGAGTGCTGTCAGGGACAGGGAAAACAGCAGTACGAGTATGCGGCGCATGGAAAACCTCCCGATTATTAAATAGTAAGTGAATTGAATGCATCCATGCCCAGTTTAACAAAAAGTGGTTGCATTACACCATCTTTTTTTTAAATTATACGTTTCTGTACCGCGTACAATCGGATTTTTCGACATGCGATATCGCCTTCCCCCGCCTGAAGCCGGGCGGGGGCCTTCCCGGCAGCCGCCCGGGATTTTAACCGTAGAGGCAGGAACCCGACATGGAGATCAAGCTGTGGGGTGTAAGGGGCTCGGTCCCGACGCCGCCGGATAACGCCGAGTATCGCGAAAAGCTTCATATGGTTCTCGAAAAGGCGCTGGCCGCGGGTGTTACCGACACGGCCGAGATCCCCGGCTTTATCGATTCGCTACCCGATCATCTAATG
>JBFZEY010000292.1:0-9541 GCA_041306625.1 Spirochaetota bacterium
CGAGCACGAGCTGTTCTGTTTTATCGTTAATTATCACGCCATGACCAGCGTGCAGGACGGCGATCTTTTACGAAAGAATACCATGGACGCGGCGATGGATTTTCTCGCCCTGGGGCTCGACCCGGATAAATGCTTTTTCTGGGTGCAGTCGGACGTTCCGGAGGTGACCGAGCTCACCTGGATCCTCGGCTGTCACACCTCCATGGGCCTTCTGGAGCGCAGCCATTCCTACAAGGACAAGACCGCCCGCGGCGTTACTCCGAGTTGCGGCCTGTTCACCTATCCGGTGCTCATGGCGGCGGACATCCTCCTTTACCAGGCCAAGCTTATCCCGGTCGGCAAAGACCAGAAGCAGCACGTGGAGATAACGCGCGACATCGCACTCCGCTTCAACGGGACCTACGGCGAGACCTTCGTGGTCCCCGAGCCGCTCATCGCCGACGAGATCGCGCTGATCCCCGGACTCGACGGGCAGAAGATGTCCAAAAGCTACGGTAATACCATCAACATATTCGAGACCGAAAAGGAGCTGAAGAAAAAGGTCATGCGCATCGTGACCGACTCCACCCCGGTCGATGAGCCCAAAAATCCCGACACCTGCAGCCTGTTCGCGCTCTACGGGCTATTCGCCTCCGCCGAAAAGCTCGAGGATCTGCGCGGACGCTACCTCGGGGGCGGTACCGGTTACGGCGATGTAAAGAAGGAGCTCTTCGGCCTTATGTGGGAATACTTCTCCCCGTTCCGGGACAGGCGCGAACGGCTGGCCGGCGACCCCGCCGCCGTCGCGGCGATCCTCGCCAGAGGAGCCGAAAAGACGCGAACCGTCGCGGCGATCACGCTGGACGACGTTAAACAGAAGGTGGGGCTCCGGTACCGGTGAGATGACGCTCCAGGCGTCGTTCATACTGTTGCAGATCATGATCATCGCGCCGTTTACCGCGGGATGGGCCCTGCGCCGGCGCTTCGCCCGCCCCGAGGAATTCACGCGGAAGCTCATACTCTATAACCTCATTTCAGTAGAACCGGCCCTTGTGCTCTGGAGCACCTGGGGCCTCGCCCTCGACCGTGATGTGGCCGTTCTTCCGCTCGCCGGTCTCCTCCTCGCCGCGGCCGGCTGGCTTCTGGGCGTACCCATAGGCGCGGCGCTCGGCCTCACCGGAAAGCGCAGGGCGGCGTTTCACATCACCTCCTCGCTCGCCAATCACGGCTTCACCATGGGCGGGTTCGTGTGCTTCATGCTGCTCGGAGAGAAGGGGCTGGGCCTTTCCTTCATCTTTACCGCGTACTTCATGCCCTTTATCTTCCTGGTCGTGTTTCCCTACGCGGCCAGCGCGCGCCTTGGAGGGGCCGACTTCGCCAGTATCGCGCGCGAATTCATCCGCAACCCGAGGAACATGCCGTTGTACGCGATTCTGGTCTCGGTCATTTTTCATGCGCTGGGAGTCCCGCGTCCGGACGTCGCCTTTCAGCTGGGCGCGCTCATAGCCGTCTCAATGAGCGTCTATTACTTCACGCTGGGCATGACCTTCCGCCCCGGAGAGGTGCGCGGCGCGATGCGGGAAAACGCGTGCGTGGCGCTCCTGAAGTTCGTTGTCGTCCCGGCGCTCGCCGCGCTCGTACTGGGAATGCTGCCACTCGATCCGGCGGTACGGGCGGTGATCCAGATACAGGCCTTCATGCCGGCCGCCGTCTACTCGGTCATAACGGCCGTGCTCTACGACCTCGACGCGCCTTTCGCCTCGGGCGTTTTTGTGGTAAACACGCTGCTTTTCCTTGCGGTCGTCCTTCCCGTCATTTTTCTGCTGCGCGCCGCGTTCATCCCGGTCTGAAGCTTTGTGTTTCGCTGTCCAACCGGGTGTGACAAAATACCCATCGAACATTCTGTCATAACGAGGAGCGCAGCGACGCGGCGATCTTAAAAGGAGAAAGACTGCAGTCATGAGAACACTCACCCGTCCGGCCGGACGCGCGCGAGAAGGTATTTGCCTTGACGCGCGGCGGCGGTTTTGATTTATATCAATAACATTGCCGCACGTCCCATGAATCAGCTCCGGCGGAAGGGTGCACAGTCATGAACCACACAGACGCGGCCTATCTTGAACCCACAGCGATACTCGACAGCGACCATCCCAGGGTGCGCGCCTTCGCCGCCGCGGCGATAAACGGCTCCGCGGGGCAGATCGAGAAGGCCGTGCGGCTGTACTACGCGGTGCGCGACGGCATACGCTACGATCCCTATACGCCCTTTTACCGTCCCGAGCACTACCGGGCGAGCGAGGTGCTCGCCCGCGGCAGGGGCTACTGCGTGGTCAAGGCGGCGCTTTTATGCGCGCTGGGCCGCTCGGTCGGGATCCCGTCCCGGATCGGCTTCGCCGACGTGCGCAACCATATCGCCACCAGGGAGCTCATAGATACGCTCGGCTCGAACCTCTTCGTTTATCACGGCTTCACCGAGTTTTATCTCAATGGGAGGTGGGTGCGGGCGACACCGGCATTCAACAAAGAGCTCTGCGAGCGGCACGCCATAGCGCCGCTCGAGTTCAACGGACGCGACGACTCGATATTCTCCGAGTATAACCGCGAGGACAGGCGCTTCATGGAGTATGTCGCCTACCACGATACGTATGCCGACGTGCCCGTCGACCTGATCATCGCCGAATGGGAAAAGGAGTATGGCGCGGAGCGCGTTCGGCAGTGGATATCGCTGCACGAGGCCGCCATGGACGGCCCCGTGCGCGATTTCGCCTCCGAGGAGGTCCTAAAGGGGTAGGGCTATTCAACCCCGTCGCGGCCCTCGAGGTCCAGGATGAGGAATTTGTGTGTGCCAGCGCGGTTGATGAGCAGGAGCACCTTGGTCCTTCCCTTAAGCGTGCCGACAGCCTTGTTGTAGGTGTTGACGCTGTCGATCGGACCGCGCTCGATTTCCTTGACGACGTCGCCCGGCGCGATCCCCGCGCGCATGGAGGGCGAACCGGGCTTCACCTGCGTAACGATCACCCCCGACCTGTCCGGCGAGCGGTACTTGTAGGCGAGTTCCTCGTCGATGTCCTTCACCACCATGCCGAGCATATCCTCCCTGTCGCGGACGTCCCGGTCGGCAACGGGCGGCGTTACGGGCATTGTGCCGATCGTCATTTCGAGAGGGGCGGCCTTCCCGCCGCGGAAGACGGCGATTTTGACCCTGGAGCCGGGCTTTCGTATCGCAACGACGCGGCGCAGGTGGTTGACGTCGATGATGGCTACGCCGTCGATCATGGTTATGATATCACCCTTTTGAAGACCCGAGCCCTCCGCGGGCGATTCCTTCATAATGTCGGCCACGAGCGCACCGCCCGTACCCGCGTATTTGAAGGCCTCGGCGATGTCCTTCGTGACGTCCTGGATGTATACGCCCAGCCAGCCCCGCGTTACCTTGCCGCCGGAGATGAGATCGCTCACCACCTCCCTGACCATGTTAGCCGGGATCGCGAAGCCGATGCCCATATAGCCGCCGCTCTTGGAGAAGATCGCCGTGTTGATGCCGACGAGCTTTCCGTCGATGTTGATGAGCGCGCCGCCGGAATTCCCGGGATTGATCGCCGCGTCGGTCTGGATGAAATACTCGTAATCGGCCAGGCCAACGCTCTGGCGGCCGGTTGCGCTCACGATTCCGGTGGTCACCGTGTGCGAGAAGCCGAAGGGATTGCCGATGGCGATGACGAGCTCGCCGACCTCGAGCTTCTCCGAGTCGGCCATTTCGATTACCGGCAGGTCGGCGGGCACCTTGTCGTCGATTTTGATAACGGCGATATCAGTGGCCGGGTCGGCCCCCAGCACCGAACAACTGAACTCCCTTCTGTCCGAGAGGGTTATCTTGATCGACCTTGTGTCCTTGATGACGTGGTGATTGGTGACGATGTAGCCGCGCCTGTCGATAATGACCCCGGAACCCATCGCCTTGGGCTCTACCTGGTTCTTGAAAGGGAATTTATTGAGCGGATTGCCGAACATGTCGTATTCGTGCACCTGGTTTTTCGGCATTTCCTTTATTGCGGAGATGTTCACCACCATCGGCATGCTGCGCCGAATGACGGGTATGACGCTTTCATTGTATTTCTTTAAAAAGTTCTCCTTTATCTCCGACTGCTTCTTCGCGGGGGCCTTTTTTTCGGCCGAAAAGCCGGCTGCGGAACCGAAAAACAGGCAGGCGACGGCTGCCGCCGTGAGGCAAGTGTGTAAACGCTTCATCAGGTGTGCTCCTTTCAGGTACGTGCTCCTTTCCGGCGGCGCACCGCCGGATGCCAGGGGCGTCCGCCTTCATGGCGGTCCGCGCTATTCCGGAATGGTGGGTGGGATTCAATGATTTGTAAAGATATTTTTAACTGCAATACCTGCCCTGACTATTCCAACTCATCCCTCACCGGCCCCTCTGTGTTCGAGAAAAAGAAGGGGGATCCGCGTCGTGTAATAATTATGCGTGAGAGTGTATTGACGGATTATTCTTGATTCAGATGCGTTCTTCTTCTATATTGCTGGTACCACGGGTAAGCAATCGCATGGAGGTTCGTAATGAAGCATGGGGCCAGGAATACCGTTAAAGCGAAAGTGAAATCGATAAAAAAAGGCGACATCATGTCGCTCATAAAGTTAGACATCACCGTTCCGGCCGAGATGTCGTCAGTGCTGACGACCGAATCGCTCGAGGAAATGGATCTGAAAGTGGGCGATGAGCTGAAGCTCGCCATCAAGGCGGTTCATGTATTACCCTATATGGATTAGACGGGGCGGGGCCGCTTCCGGGCGGTGTTCTCGAAAGCCACTGCTCGACCGATCACGCTATGCCTGAAAAAAACCGTTCAATACATGGAATCGCATGCCATGCGGTACTGCTCTCCCTTTTTGCGCTCGGAGCGGTCCTGGTAATCGATCCGGGCGCCGTATTCGCGGCATCGCCCGAGGAAATCCTCTCCGCGATACGCGAAAACGCGGTCCGCGTATACAGGGCGTACGACGGCGTGGAGTCGCGCCGCCTGGGCTATTCGCGTATCTATGATTCCCGCACCGGCGGGCTTATAGAGTCGTCGGAAGTGCTCATGGTCCGCCGGGAGTATTTCCGCCGCCGGCCCGAGTTCACCGCGTTGCGTTATGTAAAGAACGGCGAGGAGCTTCCTCCCGGGGAATTCAGTTACCGGTCGCGCGAACCGCTGCACCTTCCCTTTGACCTCGACAATGACCTCAATTACGAGGAGCGGATCGTGGGGACGGCCGTCATCGCGGGCGAGCGCTGCCACGAGGTCGAGATAATACCGAAGCATAAGACCGCGCGCCACTTCAGCGGCCGCGCCTTCTTCGCGGTGAACGGGCTCGCCCTTCGCTATCTCGAAGGCTCCCTTGCCGACAACCCGCTCGGGGTGAAGAGCCTGCGGCTTCGCCTCCGCTTCCGCAGCCTCGGCGACGTAGTGGTGATCGAGAGCGGCGAATACCATATCGATGTGCACGTGCCCATCCTTTATCCGCACAGAAGGATCGTCTACAGCTTCACCTCGAGCGATGACCGGCTAATTCCCAAAAAAACCGATTGAAGGGAGGCCGTGCGGTTTTTTCGTTGAAGGACGTCATGCACCAATTATTATATGTACGAATTATCGCGGCGGAGGGAACGATGATAGCGTCAATCTGCGTGTACTGCTCCTCGAGCGACGCCGTCGCTCCGACGTATTTCATCGCGGCCGCGGCCCGGGGTGCGCTTATCGGCGCGCGGGGAATGGAGCTCGTCTACGGCGGGGCGAACGTGGGGCTGATGGGTACGCTCGCCCGCGCCGTGAAGGATGCCGGGGGCCGTGTGACCGGCGTTATCCCCCGGGCCATAGCCGCGCGCGGACTGGCGTTCGGGGACGCCGACGAGCTTGTCCTTACGGATACGCTGCGCGAGCGCAAGGCCGTGATGGAGGAGCGCGCCGCCGCTTTCATTGCGCTCCCGGGAGGTTTCGGTACGCTCGAGGAGACGCTCGAGGCGATCACGCTCAAACAGCTCGGGCGCCATCGGAAGCCCGTCGTCTTCGTCAATACGTCCGGGTTCTACGAACGCCTGGTCGATCTTTTCGAGCGCTTCTATGAGCTCGACTTTGCGAAGGCTGAAAGCCGCTCGCTTTATCATGTCGCGCCCGGTCCGGAGGACGCGATGGCGTATATTGACGGGTACAGCCCCACCGCGCTTCCTGAGAAATGGTTCTAAGGGTGCGTGGCCGGGCGGCGTGCCCGTGCGCGCGACGCTCTCCGTCCGGACCGTTGCGCTGAAATTGTGATTGATCGCCGGCCGCGTGCCGGATTATCCTGCACGGAGATGAAACGCGGCGTACCAGGAACCGTACAACCATCTATTATGAGAACGGAAAGCCCCTACACCGACGCCGCCGGACGGCGCATCCGCGAGAGCGACTCGATCGAGGCCAAGTATGGCTACCGCTACACGGTCTTCCACAACGCCGTGAGCGGCCGCTGGACGGCGGTCGATTCCACCGGCCATCACCGTATCGCGCTCGAACGCCTGGTGTGCTATAGTGAAGTTGTCGCGCCGCGCGATCCGGCCGAAGCGGGCGCTTGATGCACCGACTGAACATTCACCTGATCGGCGTCCTTGCCGCAGTGCTCATCGCCGGGCACTTGTACGCGCAGGCCCCGTACAAGGAGGTGCGGCTCCAGGGAACGGAGCTCTACTCCGAGCTCTTCCTGCTCGAAGAGCTTGACCTCACGACGCTCCCGACGGGCAGTGGGCACTTCGACAGGGCCTCGCGTAAGATCAACGCTTTCTACCATAAACAGGGCTACATCTTGGCCATCTGTTATCTCGTAAAGGAAACCGACACCCGTCTCATCATCCATGTCGACGAGGGGAAGCTCGGCCGGGTCGTCTTTCAGCGGCTGAACACGCTCAACACCATACGGGTGCGCTATGACTTCAACCTGCCGTTAAAGCTCTACAACAAGTACACGGTGCAGGACCGCATTAACCGCCTTAAAATGAAATACGGGTATAAGGACATCCATGCCGTCCTGAAACCCACGAAGAGCTACGAGCGCGCCTTTTTTCAGCTCGACCAGAAGATCGATGTGCCGCTTGTCGGCGGGGTATGGCTTCCTTTTTTCAAGGATTATGATTACCGTTACGACCTCGACATCAATATCGTGCGCAACCCGTTGGCCCCGGGAGCGGTGCCGGGGGCTCCGCCGGGGGCGGCGGTGGGCTACGGCCTCGACATTAATTATACCAAGGGGCTCATCCCCCATGTCAAATACCGCCATCCCTCGCTTATCACGGAGGGTGACCGCCTGGAGGCGAAAACATCGATGGGCATATTCTACGGACTGGACCTCGACTTTGGGGCCATCCCCCGCTATACCTTCATCGAGGTTGAATCAAAGTATCATTTCACCCCGATGCTCGACGGCTACTTTACGCCGCGCGTCAAGGGAACGGGGCATAATTCCCGGGCCTCACGCGCCGATCTCGGTCTCACGGAATATAACTTCACCATCCTGCGCGGCACGGCCGATCCGGGACTCACGTTGTTAAAGGAGCTCAAGGTGTATGCCGGCTACGGCGCGGAGAAGGCCATCGTCTTCGACAGCACGGTCGACGAGAGCGCGGTCCGGTCGGTTGAGGTCGATAAAGAAACGCAGTTCTGGAACATCGCCGAAGGGTCGATCGTGCTCGATTTTCTGCCCTTCGCCGAAGACGACATCGTCCAGAGAAAATTCAACCTGTCGTATAGCTATTTTTTCGAGAACACCAGTACCCATCGGCAGAGCTTCAGCGAGTTCCTGTTCGACGCGCGCCTCGACGTAGACCTGCCGAGCCTGGACATCTTCGCCTTAAAGTTTGATTACGCGCGCCTTACGGGTGATGTGCCCTTTTATCATGACCGGAGCGTGAGCGGTAAGAGCTTCAAAGGGTTTTCGGGGAAGGCATATTACTCGCACGAAATCGCGCGTGTCTCGAACGAATACATGATGTCGTTCTACCGCGATTATTTCTACGCGGGGCTCTACGTCGACGGTGTGCGCTTCAAAGCTTACGGCTACAATTTCAACAACGACCTCGAAGGCGTGCAGTACGGCCTCGCCTCGGGCCTGGCGGGCCATTTTATCGTCTTCGACCAGTTCGAGTTCAACATCTACTACGGTCCAGACTACCTGTACTCGAAAAGGGCCTCGCAGATGAACCTGGGCTTCGATCTGAAAAAAAAATGGTGAAGCCGGCGCCGCTGACCGTCATCCCCCGTCGAAGAGCGAACCCATAGAGCGCCGGCATCCATCCCTCCACCGCCGGGCGCCGCTGTACCGGTTCCCCGAGGAGGACGTGTTTGTCGGGTAGGGTGGAATGCGGGATTTCCATTTTCTTTCGGATATGATCTGCCCGGCGGGGTGTGGTTTTGCGGCCGGCCTCACCGCGCACGCCGTACGCGGGATATGCAGAAGGCGGGACGGAGCTTGTCATGCCGGATAAATTTCGATCTGCGGATCGGCAGGCCATCGGGGTTGTGTATATGCTCCCCAACGATGTATGCGCCCCCTACCAGCCTTCTCCCATATCACGGTTCTTTCCGGATAGAGTAACCCGAAGGCCGGCCAACGCCTGGAAGCCGCCGGTGTTCTGGTCGCTGAATTCGTCGAAGAAGAATGAGTGGGTATAGCCGGCCTCGAGGAATATGCCCAGCCACTGGGTGAGGTAGTAGAGCATCCCCGCCCTCACGTTGAAAGAGGGGCCGAAATCGTATATGGTTTCAGTATGCGAGGGGTCTATGAACGGGCCGAGGCGCTTCGGTCCCTGCTCGTAGAAACACGCCCCTCCCAGGCCCGCGGAGGCGGTATAGAAAAGGGGTATCTCGCCGAGCTGACGGGCATACTGCAGCCCGGCGGTGAGCATGCCCAGCGCCCGGACGGTTTCGGCCGGTTTGCCGCCGTCTTCGGTGGCGCCGTAATACTCCGGACGTACAAGGAAAGAGAGGCCGTGCATCAGGTCCCATCCTGCGCTTATGCCTCCCCCCAACAGGATGCCGGCGTCTCCGCCATCATTCGCGCCGCCGTAAAAATCCACAACCACGCGGGCATGGAGCGGCGTCGTCAGCAGCAGGAGGGTTAAAAGGGCGATCAGTATTCGGTTCATCCGTGTCTATCTCCGTATCATACATGCAGGCATTCCCATGGTCCGGCGCGGCCTGCCCTGACAATAAAAAAGCGTGGAATTCGCCCAAAATGTCAATTGATTCTTGTTATGGCCGGGTATAAAGATATTGATAGCAGTATCATGAAAGCGTCAGAGGCATGTCTATTGGCTTCGCCTGTTTTTACAAGGAGTGGGCGGGATGGAATGGCGCGTCGGACTTTTTTTGCCGGGAGGAGTCCGGCCGCTTCCGCAGCGCGCCCCCGCCATTAGAAACAGCACGCTCCGGTCCCCGTGCCGGGGAAACACCGCATACCCGGGGAATCTCGCTGGACAAACGCGGCAAACTGAGGTGAAACTGGCCGAACAGATTACTGCATCATGAATGAAAGGTGACAA
>JBFZEY010000293.1:0-13065 GCA_041306625.1 Spirochaetota bacterium
TGTACATGACCCCGCACGGATCTGCTCTATTGATCCGAAGCCCGTTTTACCGGTAGAATGGCCGTGGTTGGTCAGCGATTTCAAAGATAATATTTTTTTGCATTGACATCTTCCCGCCGGAAAGAGTAGTATCTCCTCTTATGCCGGAATGCGGTCTTACCGTGAAATAAAGTGAATCATCTTCAGATGGAGCGACTTGGAGGGGCTGATGGAAATTGAATTCAAAGACCTGGGGGAGCACAAAATTGTAGAGGTGAGCGGTGAAGTGGACCTCTACAACGTCAGCGAGTTGAAAAAGGCGCTATTCAGCATAACGGACGGCAAGCATTCCAGCGTAATAGTCGACCTCAAGAACGTCAACTACATGGACTCTTCCGGGATCGGCGCCCTTGTGGCGGGCCAGAAAAAGATGAAAGCCCATAGCGGCAGATTCGCTCTCGTTAACATACACGACGATGTCCTGAACATCCTCAAACTCGCCACGCTCGACAAGTTTTTTAAAATATACGAAAGCGAGGATGAGCTGCTGTAGCCCTCGTCAGGAGACCCTCTTCATGACCAGCATCGTCATGTCGTCATGTGGCGGCGCAGCCCCCTGAAAGGTCGAGACGTCGTCGATTATCCTTTCGACTATCTCCTGCGCGTTGAGCTGGTGGCTGTTGATTATCAGCTGCTGAAGGCGCGGGCTGCCGTATTCCTCTCTTTTTTCGTTGCGCATTTCGGAAACACCGTCCGTATACAACACCACGATGTCACCCGGATCAAGCCTGACCTTGGCGTGTAAATACTCAACGTCTTCCGTAATTCCTATGGGCATGCCCTCCAGATTCGTAGCCGTGCACCTGCCCAGCGACGCCCGGTAGCAAAACAGCGGTCCGTGCCCGGCGTTCGAAAAAGACAGCTCTCCCGTTTCGCGATTGTAAATCATGAAGAAGAGCGTGGCGAACTTGTCTACGGCGAAGTCGGCGCTCAGGGCGTCGTTGATCGACCGGACGATCGTCGCGCAGTCCACCCGCTTATTGTTCTTTACCGAGTTGGTGAACACGGTGCGTATCATGACCATCACGAGCGAGGCCGGCACCCCCTTGCCCGAAACGTCGCTGATGAGCGCCCCCACCCTGGTGTCGCTGATATCGATATAATCGAAGTAATCGCCACCCACACCTTTGGCGGCCTTGGTGAATCCCTTTATCTGTATGCCACCCTTCTCGTAGAAACCCATGGGATTGAGTCCCTCCTGGATTTCCTTCGCCAGCTCGAGCTGTTCCTCCATGATTCTGGATTCGATCTCCTTATCCTTTGCTTTTTTCAGTTTCTCCGTCATTATGTTAAAATCGTTGGCGAGTAGGCCCAGTTCATCAGTCCTGTTGATGTCGATCTTATGCTCCAGATCGCCTGTTGAAATGATTGCGGCCCCTTCCGAGAGTTTCCTGATCGGTTTTATCGTTACGCTGGCAAGAATGAAGGATCCTAGAATCGCCACGGCGAGGAAAAATACGGCGATTACCATGATGTTCATCGTGACCTCGGCAATCTGGTCGCGGATAATCCGGTCAGAAAACCCCATGCGGACCGTGGCGATCCTGTTTTTGAATAAAGTATGGAGCACCGGCCTGGAAAAATCATAGATAATGCCCCCCCTTTCGACCGGGTCCGGAAAGTCGAGCATGAGAGGGCGCTCGGTCTCGGCGTATTCCCTGGCTTTCCGCGTTATCTCGTCGTCCTCCATTTCACTGCCGTTTTTCTCGGGATCGAAGTTCTGTATGATTCTTCCATTAGGATCGAAGATAAAGACATAGCGGATCGATGTGATCTTCTGCACATTACGCACGGCGGCGATCAGCGCGAGCTCGTCTTTTGCGCTGATCGATTCCTGTGCCGTATTGGTGAGGTGTTCGATCTCGCGCTCGGCGAATTTAATGATTTCGGACTTCAGAAGCGCGCTTTCCGTGCGGATGAAATAGAGCGTCATGATGGCGATGACCACCGATACGAGCGTGATGATCGCCAGGGAGAACTTCATCCTGAGACCGAACCTTACCTTCGGCCCCTCCCCGCGCGCGGCCGCGCCCTTCCCGGCCCCGCCTTTTCCTTCCCCTTTTTTCGCGACGGTCCCGTCCCTATCCGTCCCGGACCGGGTTTCGACGGTTTTTTTCTTTCTGTCCCCTGCGCCCATCATCACCTTCCTAATAGTACCAGGCTTTTTCGTATGTTATTCCTCGCCTTTTCGTGGGTTGGATCGATTACCAGCACCTTGCGCCATTCCTCAATGGCCTTGTCGAAATTGTTGTTCGTATAGTAGTTGATTCCATTGTAATAATACGTACGGACAAGCGCTTTCTGCTTATCGGTAAGACCTCCCCTTTCCCGCACAACCTCCCCGCCACCGAAGCGAAGCTGTGACTCGATTCTGTTCATTGCAATGAGTGACCGGGTATGATTCGGGTCACGCGCGACGATCCAGCGGAAATTGCCGAGTGCCGCCTCGATATTCCCCTTGCCCCCTCGCTGGTAGAGCTCCATGCCCTGCGCGTAGCGCGCCTCGACCTCCTGGGGATTTATCCCCGCCGGAGTGGTTCTCTCCGTGCCGCGTTTAGCCGCGCCGATAAGGTCATTGATTTCGGGGTAGTCGGCGGATATCGACCGTATCAACTCGAATTTGCCAAGCGCCTGCGCAAATTTCCGGCCTGCGAGGAGCTCCTTCCCCTCGTCGACGATCTTCTGGGCAAAATCCTGAAAGGCGGCGGGGTTCAGCGCCAGCTCGCATTTCAGGAGGAATTCGAGAGCAATGCGGTTCTTGGGGAACAAGCGGAGGATCTCATCCCACCGCTTTCTCGACTCGATGTAGTTTCCCCTGTCATAGAGCTGCTTACCGGAAATAATAAGAGGGTTTACTATGCTGTAATAGGGTGAATCAACATCGACCACCTCTTCCTCTATGTCGCGGATGGCTTCCTTCACCATAGCGATGTACTTTTTTGCAAGTTCATTTCCGGCGTCGAGGACCAGGGTTCTTTCGAGATGGGAAAGCGCTTCCTTATAGCGGCCTTCCGCATATGCCAGGAGTCCATTCTGGAACTCGCGGTCGATGTTCCGAAGCCGGAGCAGGCGTTGTTCCTCGGCGTATTCCTTGCGGAGCCGGTCCAGGTCGGTTAGCCGCGCGCGCGCGTCTTTATAGTTCTTGATCAGCGAAAGGGCGGTCTCGAAATCATCAGCCGCCTGGTCGAAGTTCTTTTTGCGTATATTTTCGATGCCCGACAGATAGAACTGCTCGGCCTGGATGCGCGTGAGCTCGAGGTTTCTGTTCGATTCGAGGATATCGTCGATCTGGTCAATGTATTTCTTCGCCTCGCGGTTCTTTATATCGAGCGAAAGGACCTCCTCAAAATCGTTTCGCGCGTCCTTATACTTCTTCTCACTGAAAAGCACGATCCCGGCGGCCAGGAGGAGCTGAATCTTCTCGTATTTAAGGCGGTTGGAAATCGCCAGTTCGGCATTGCGCAGGCCCTCGAGCGCAATCGTGTCGTTGGGGACGAAATCGAGCACCTCCTTATAGTTGGAGAGCGCTTTTTCGAATTTCAAGGCCTTCATATTTTCGGCGGCATCTTCCATAAGAGCGAGATAGCGCTTTTTAAGCTCTTCCGAAAGGCGCTTCTTGGCAAGCTCGATACGTACCTCCTCCTGGAGTTTGCGCATGTCCTCGCGCATTATCTGCAAATCAGGATCCGCAGGATCGATCCTGTACGCGGTTACGAAATTCGCTATCGCCATGTCGGAGTCTTCCTTGGCTTTCTGAACGTCGACCGGAAGCTCCTGCCGGGCCAGCCGATAATGCAACCGGGCCTGCTGATAGGCGAGGTCCTTGCGGTGTTTTTCCTCGTAGAGCACCTCGATCTTTTTCTGGATGTTCTCGTTGTCGGGCTCGATTTCGAGAATGCGCAGCCATTCTCCCAGGGCCCGGGTGAATTCCTTGTTCTTGTAGAACTCGCTTGCGCGGCGGTCAAGCTCCTCAACGCTTTGGGGCTGCGCCACGGACGACATCATCATAATCGCGATGAGCACAAGGCCCGGTGTTTTTTTTCCTATCACGTATTTCATTATATCCTGCGGCCTATGCGGCCGCGCTCTCCATGGGTATCCCCTGTCGCCGGCACGTTGTGGACCGTACCGCAACAGCACAATTACTCATAATTATACTGAATTTCCTCAGGGGCAGCAACAGGGTTTTCGCCTGCTCCGCCCGATACCCCGATTTAAGCCCGTGTACTTTCAGTGAACATATACGTTCTCCCGATTCCTCCGGTTCTGTATTCATTCCGGGGGCAGGTCACCGGTTGATCGTGACAAAGGTCCTGTTGGACATAAGCCACCCCTGTGCGGCCATTTTACCTTCGGTAAATTTGATGAAAACGGCATCTCCGCGAACGACCTGATACGGACGACCCGTCGCCCTCTTTACGGCGCTCGCTTCGAAAGTGAGCGATCGATGTATGAAGGGATTGCCGTCCTGGTCTTTGCGGACATCTTTTTCGTTTGCATCCTCCACCGATGTTACCATCAGATCGGTCAGGTAGTAGTCCCGGTACATGTCCCTGAATACGGCTTCGCTTTTGGGATACGCCTCGCACCGCGAATAGTTCTGGTAATTCATATCCTGGATCGCACGCGCCCATTTCGTAATTACATAGGCCGGTTCCGGGGTTTTGTCCGTTTTTTTACAGCCCACCGCCACAAGGGCAATGACGACTAATGCGAAAATTATCCTTTTCATACTTTATCTCCTTATCCGGTGCCATACATTTAATTATCGTGCGCCGCGGAGCCGCGCTTTACGGAAAGTTACTTGAGGCCGAGTGCCTTTTCACCGAAAACCTGGGCTGAGAATTTTTCTATTTTTGTGCCCTTCGCACGCCAGGCATCCCCGGGCAGCCCAGCCTTGTAACACGTATGCTCGAGGAAGGTGTTCCTGTCCCAGCCGTATTCGGTGGCCACCTGGGGAAGAAGCAGCCCGGTTCGGTACCCGGCGCTTATAATGAGCCCGTCGCGACCTACGACGATCTCGGATACGTCCCGCACCTCCTCGATCGGGGACATGATGGATACTTCTATATCGATAAGGTCGTATTCCTGTTTACGCAGCGGCGGAAAACGCGGGTCCTTGAACGCCGAAGCGTTCGCCATGTCGATGATCGTTTCAGGGATGATCTTTATTCCCTGGATGTAGCCGATACATCCCCGCAGCGCACCTCCGGCATGCAGGGTCACGAATGCCCCGCATTTTTCGGCGAAAATCCGGTCACTGAACTCTTCGACCGTATCGATCTCGGGCAGGCCCCTTTCGTCGAGTACATTCCGGATGGTCCGCCGTGCCAGTCCGAGCAGCCTGACCTGCTGTTCCCTGTTCAGTTCGATCATTTTTCGTCCCCCGTGGTTCCGTGCATACCCCCGGCTGCGTTCGTAACGACTGCGAGCATCGGTCTCTCATTCATTTAACGATAGCGGCCGCGAGGTAACCGACAACCTGGTCCCTGCCGCCGGCGGTATCTCCCGAATTGGCGTACTTGAGTACTTCCACGCGGGAAGCGCCCATACGGCTTCCCAGCTCCAGACCCGTCAGCACAGGCCCCTCTCCGCAGGCCTGGGACCTGTCGGCGCTCAGGGAACTGTATAGATCGCCCGTGTCATAGCGCATGAGCGTTTCTATAAAGACCCCGTCAATCTTTCTGGCCTCTTCGTAGGGATGGTAATGCGAGAGGTCCGTGGAGATGACAACCACGAAACGCCTTTCTTCGCCCGCCAGGACTTCGGCCATCTCCGCGGCCAGCGAGCGGCACATTGCAAGGTCCGTCGTGCCGACGACGATCGGCACAAGGGTGAAATCGCCGAGCACTCTTTGAAGAAAAGGCACCTGCACCTCGAGCGAATGCTCGCTGTCGTGCGCCTCGCGGATGAATTTCATGCGGGTCTTCTTTACCAGCTCGCTTCCGATCGCCTCGTCGATCGTCACATCGCCGAGAGGGGTTGCATACTGCCCTGAGGGGATAACCGACGCGCCGTCGAAACGGGCACGGTGACAGGGCGCCAGCACCACCGCCACCCGTACGCCCATACCCTTCAGCAGATTATACGAATACGCCGCGACCGGACCGGAATAAACATATCCTGCATGCGGAACGATGAGCCCGAAAAGCTCGCCATTGATGCCGACCTCACCCGCATTATTGAGATAAATGTCGATATCGGCCGCGAGTTTTCCGGGGTCTGACGGATAAAACGAACCTGCGACCGCCGGCTTTCTGCGCCACATACCAACCTCCAGGTATCCGGGAAACGCCCTCACGCCCGCGGAAATCCGCGGGCCCCCGCGCAGGGCGCATCACCTTTATTGTTCTCGCGCGGCAAGTTCGATCTCAACTTTCTTTAGAATTCCGGCGGCCAGATCTTTCTTTGTCATAAGCGGAAAATCGAACCGTCCGCCGCCGCGCGTAAAGACGACGACGATATTGGTATCCGCCGAAAAACCGGCCCCCTCCTTCGCGACATCGTTGAGGCAGATCATGTCCAGGTCCTTTTCCTCGAGCTTTGAGAGGGCGTAGGCCTCCACATCGTGCGTTTCGGCCGCGAACCCGACCACGAAGAGCCCTGCAAGCGAAGGATCCGCGGCCTTCCTGGACGCGACGGTTTTTAATATATCGGGATTTCTCACCAGGTCGATCCTCAGGGCGTCCGATTTCTTCTTGATCTTGAGGGTCGCGCGCTCGGCGGGACGATAGTCGGCGGGCGCGGCCGCCATGATGAGCACGGCACCACCGGCAAGCTCGTTAATCACCGCGCCGAGAAGCTCTTCGGTTGACTCCACACCCACGGTACGATATGGCCTGCCTTCCAGCAGCGACCGGTCCATCGGACCGTGGATGAATACCGTATCGCCCGACATCGCATGCGCCGCGTCCGCGAGGGCCACCCCCATCTTGCCCGACGATGCGTTCGATATATACCTCACCGGGTCGATCCACTCGCGCGTGGGACCGCCGGTAACGATGATCTTGCTATCCCTCAAGGACATCGACGGCAGCCCTGTAGATGGTCTCGACCTCGGCCAGTTTTCCGTATCCGAAATCACCGCAGGCCACCGCCCCCTCGGAGGGCTCGACGAAGCGCACTCCCCATGATTTAAGCTTTGCCATGTTTTCCTGCACCGCACGGTGCTGCCACATGTTGGGGTTCATCGCCGGTGCGATGACGACCGGGCAGAGAACAGAGAGAAAGGTTGTGCTGAGAAGGTCGTCGGCGATACCGTTCGCGAATTTTCCCAGAACGTTGGCCGTGGCCGGCGCCACCACCATGAGCGCGGCGTCGTCCTTGAGCTCGATATGTCCCATGGCCCGGCGCTCGCGGGCAAAGGTCTCGGTATAGACCGGGTTTCCCGAGAGCGTCTCGAGCGTGAGTGGCGTGACCAGGTGAACGGCGTTTTCGGTCAGTACGCAGTGAACTGAATATCCAGCTTTAACGAAGAGGCGCGTGAGGTCACATGCCTTGTACGCGGCGATGGACGATGAGATTCCAAGTAGTATCTTCTTCATGATCGTTTGAACATTTTCTCCATATCGGATCTTCCGAGCCTGTAGACGAACGGCCTCCCGTGCGGACAGCGGAGCTCATACTCACCGGAGAAGGTCTTCCGTATGATCAGATCGATCTCCGGCGTCGAGAGGCCGTCACCCGCCCTTCGTGCCGAATGGCAGGCGATACGCTGCGCCACGCGTTCCCGCACACCCGCCGCTTTACCCTCGTCGCCCGTCAGCGACTCGAGCAGGTCCGCGAAGAAACCGTCGATATCGATCCCCGCGGCGAGCACCGGCACGGAGCGGATGATGACAGCATTTTCAGAAAATTCGTCCATGTCAAATCCTATTTCGGCGAGAAAGGCGGCATGGTCGCTTATGACGCCGAATTCCTCCATCGAAAGCTCAACCACCTTCGGGAAGACCAGCGCCTGCGATTCGAACGATGATTCCTTTTTCATGAGCTCATTATAGATGAAACGTTCGTGAGCGGCGTGAAAATCAATGATGCAGAGAGATTCGGCGTCTTCACAGAGAATATACGTATCGAAAACAACACCGAGAGCTCGAACCCCGGTATGCCCGCGTAGTTGCCGGTAGGGAGCCGCGCCCTCGTTTACGATGCTGCGTGCCGCCGCACTGTCCGCACGCTCCGCCGGCCGGTCCTCTTTGAGGCGATGCGCTTCACCCGCGGTGCCGGACGCCCGGTCCTCCCGGACCTCGCCCGCGCCGAAGGAAAGGACCTCATCCCGCCCATAATCCGTTTCGTCGCCCGGGGCGGATTCGGTCCTCAGCACACCCTCCCCGATCGCATGGGGACGTTCGCCGAGCGCCTTGCGGCAGAGCGCGGCGATAAGGCTGTCAAAATACTTCTGGTCGAAGAACTTGATCTCACGCTTCGCCGGGTGAATGTTGACATCGATGAGCCCGGGATCCACGTCGATAAACAGTATCGCCGCGGGATGGCGTCCCTGCGTGGCGATGCCCTCGTAGGCGCGCGAAAGGAGAAATCCCAGGTAGCGGTATTCCACCGGCCGCCTGTTCACGTAGAGCATCTGCATGGAGCGCGTCGATTTGAGATAATCCGGCGTCGAAAGGAATCCCTCTATCGATACGCTGATATCGGACAGGCGGGCCGGCTGGAGCCGCTTCATGGTTTCGCTTCCGTAAACCTGCGCCGCGCGATCGGCGATGGAAGCCGTTCTCTCCAGTCTGATGCCCGGCTTGCCTTCGGAAAGCAGGGCAAAGCGTATTTCCGGATGGGCGAGCGCCATCCGCAAAAACACGGTGCGGATGTTCCGCATCTCGACGGATTTCGACTTCAGGAACTTTTTGCGCGCCGGTGTATTATAAAAAAGGTTTTCGACGATGATGGTGGTGCCCACGGGGCCCGCATAGTCCCGCAACTCGAGCGATCCCTCGCGGTACGCCAGTCGCGCCCCCTCTTCCCCGCCGGATGTCCTTGTGTACATGGTTATGCGCGATATTTCCGCTATGCTCGAAAGCGCCTCACCGCGAAAACCGAAGGTGGCTATCCGCTCGATATCACCGATCTCACGTATCTTGCTGGTCGCGTGTTCCATGAGCGCGAGCGCCACGTCGTCGCGGTGTATGCCCGAGCCGTTGTCGCGAACCACGATCTTTTTTAGGCCGCTGTCATAAACCTCCACCTCGATCTCCGTGGAGGCGGCGTCGATGGAGTTCTCAACGAGCTCCTTGACGACCGAAAAGGGTCCTTCAACGACCTCGCCGGCGGCGATCTTCTTCTTTACTGATTCTGGCAGTATCTGTATGCGGTTCATTGCCTGTTTCGTTTTAAAACGATTAATCCCGCAGTCGCGCCGGCGTTTACATTCACCGCGGCGCCGCGCGCTCTACAGGCATGCGATGAGCTCGGGGAGCGTGGTGCCGACCGGCCCCTGGATGAAGACATCGGTAATCGAATGAGTGAGGCCGGTGGTTTCCAGGTTCATCTCTATGACCCTGCCGCCGTTGGACTTGACGATGAACGGTATGCTGCTGGCGGGGTAAACGACCGCCGATGTGCCGATAACCAGTATGGCGTCGGCCAGATTGGAAAGCCGTTCGGACTCGGCGAGCGCCTGCACGGGGATCGCCTCGCCGAAAAAAATGACGCTCGGCTTGAGCACGGCCGAACAGCCGCGGCAGCGCGGCACCTTTTTGGTCAAATCAAACTCGCCCGCGCCGTAGCTCTGGCCGCAATTGAGACAGTCGAGCCTGCTGGCGTTACCGTGAAACTCTATGACGTTGCGGCTCCCCGCAGCCTGATGGAGGTTGTCGATGTTCTGGGTTATTACCGATCGGAGGATGTTCATCTTTTCGAGCTCGGCCAGCGCCCTGTGCGCCGGATTGGGAGAGGCGCTCGATGTGAGCTCGATGAGCTCGAAGACCATCTTCCAAATCTTTTCGGGGTTTCGCCGGAACGCGTCTATATGCGCATATTCCATGGGATCGTACTTTTCCCAGAGGCCGCAGGCGCTGCGAAAATCAGGGATTCCGCTCTCCACCGATATCCCCGCCCCGGTAAGGCTTATTATCGTCTTCGCGCCGCCTATGATCTCCGCCGCCTGCCGGTAGTGCTCTTCCATGCCAAACCCCGTTTACGATAGACTAGATGCAAATCCCGGAAATATCCGGGTTTCCCGCCGCAAGCGGGGAGAACCCGCCTTTCCATATATCACAAAACAACTCCGACGGCGTAGCATAGTAAACGGAGCCGTAGGGACCTTCGTCAAGAGAAAAATGTTTGCGTATTTCAACGGGATGATCAGTACTGAAAGCAACCGGATGCCGAAACAACGGCATCCGGAAACGATTCGACGAGGATTGGCCGAGGGCATGGGTACGGGGGCCGAAGATATCCGTGAAAAGACCGACGAACTTGCGGAAACCATCCGTCGTCACCCCCTTTCCGTTCGCCACGACGAACTGCGCTCGGAGATAAACTCCGACCCGCTCTCTCGTGGTCTTCTCGCGCGATTGATCAGGCTGGGTGCCAGGATCGACCAGACGGCGAAGCTGGGAAGGGCGGCCGAGATCCCGGCGGAAGAGAAGGAGGAACTGGTTAAATTGCTCGAAGCAAACCGCCTGGTCAGGTCGTATATCGAGGTTCGCCGGGAGCTTGTCGCTTTGATCGTTTCGGTGATGGAAAAAATCCGCAATCCAGACGCAACGGGCTGAACTAATCCGCGCCCCGGCAAGGATGGTTATTAAACGTCCGGGGCCGAGTTCCCTTTATTCAACGTGCTTTATCGTCGGGACAATCAGACAAGTCGGCATCCCGCCGCCCGGCGCAATCGGCCGCGGGACAGCGGTCACACTCGCACTCGCGGCTGCCGGCAGCCATCCTCCGCACCCGGATGATGCCGTAAACGACCGCGGCCAGGGTTATTATCAGAACCAGCGCCTCCTGCATCGCGAACCTCCACGATAAGTTTAGCACCTTTCAGCGCCTCCGGCAAGGAATTCAATTTATCATTTTTTTTATTGCCCGCCCAAAAAGTTTTAACTTTTCGCCTCCGCCAATCGTTTTCAAAGTAATACGTTATACAATATAAAGGAGAACGACCATGTTCAACTACACCGCCGCGACAATCGAGGGCAACGTCACCCACGATCCGGTCACGAGAACAACCAAGACCGGCAAGGCCATCTGCACGTTTTCGATCGCCATCAACCATTTTACCTCACCCGATACGCCGCCCAGGGTGTCGTACATCGACATCGAGACATGGGAAAAGGTCGCCGAAATGTGCGGCAAGAACATTTCAAAAGGCAAAAAGATCATGGTGATCGGCACGCTCAAGCAGGACCGCTGGGAGGGCAAGGACGGTAAAACCCAGTCCAAGATCAAACTGGTGGGAAAGGAGATACGCTTCCTCGACGTCAAGAAAAAGGAGAGCGTAGCCGCCGAACAGGCCGTGTAGCGCCACGGGGACGGTGCGCCATGAGATCTCCCTCCGAATTGTGTTTGCAACGGGCGCCGTTTATACCATACTCCTGGTATAAACAAGCAATTCGGCGGGAGGCCCCATGGCGCACGACGGTCCCATCTATGCGGTAAACCTGTTCGATATAGCCGACAGGGAGGAGTATACGGCGTACTCGCGCCGCTCGGCGCGGGAGGTCGCCGCGCACGGCGGCACGGTAATCGCGCTGGGGCGGTTTCGCGAATCGCTGAAGGGGGAATCCGAGGCGCGGCAGGTCTTCATACTGGTGCAGTGGAAATCGAGGGCGTCCCTGCAGTCCTACCTCGACGACCCTGCCCTCGCGGACCTTCACCCCCACCGCGAAAAGGGCGGAGGGCGTTACCTGTGGCACCTGTTCGACCGGCTGGACGACCTGCGCCCGTTGTTGAAGCAGGGTTAAGCGGCGGGAAAATAGTCCGCGGCGACTCTTTTGAGCAGCGACGGATGGTCGGACATCACGGCATCCACGCCGGCGTCGTACAGGCGGCGCATACCCTCTTCGTCATTGATGGTCCATACGTGGACGCGCAGGCCCTTTTTGTGCGCCTGCTCAACGAAGGTATCGCTAACGACTCTGGAGGAACCGAAGAACTCAGGAATCTGGAGAACGTCGGCCGGAAAGCGCTTTTTAAAATAAAGAAGGCCCGACCTGAACAGAAAATAATAAATCAGCGCCTCGGAAAGCGAAAACGATGTCGCCATCCCGGGGAATCGCCCCCTTACGGGCCTGGTGTTTTCGGCATGTTCGGAGGCGGTGAGCACCCGCTGCACCGCGGCGCATTTCTCTATAAGCGTGCAGTAGTACGGCACCTGGGCAGGGTTTTTCGCCTTGAGGTCGATATTGAACCGCTGCCCGGGGAATTCCTCAAGCAGTTCCTCGAGTGAGATGAGCGACAGCCCCATGCCGCGGTAAGGGAAGCTTTTACCTTCGTCTGCCGAGAAACCGTATCCCGCGTCGAATTTCTTAAGCTCCGCCAGCGTATAGTCCGCTACCAGTCCACTGCCGTCGCAGATCCTCCCGAGCTCCCCGTCGTGAGCCACCACGAAACGGTTGTCTTTCGTGAAATGCACATCGGTCTCGATCACATCCACGCCGATCTTGACCGCCTCCCCGAACGAGAGGAGCGTGTTTTCAGGATACCCCCCCGATGCCCCTCGATGGGCGAAAACCCTTGGCTCGGGAATGAAAAATTTCTTGGACATGCCCTGCATAGCCTCGTAAATCCGGGTAATTATACGTATCTATCGGACTTGTTGCAAAACCCGGGAAGACCGGTTACTCAACAGCTCTATTCTAAAACGTCGCAATACCCCAATCGTCAAGAAAAATAAAATTTTATTGATTTAATTTTCCGGGCCGTTTATACTTCAGGCCGGATTTAGACGGCTGTCCGCATATCTTCAGCGTGAAGGAAGCCCATTATGGCAAAAGCAACCTCCCTTCTTAAGGCGTATCTCTCCAATACCATACCGGCCAATGGCGGTTTTATCATCTCTTCATTCTTTGACAA
>JBFZEY010000294.1:0-4147 GCA_041306625.1 Spirochaetota bacterium
GAAACGGGGCGCCCGCGATCAGCATCGAGTGACAGTCGTTCCTGCGGCCCGATTCACCAGCCCTGCCGCGGCGTGCATTCAGCCATCCAGCATTTCCCGGAGTTTCGTGGCAAGTTCATCCGGCTTGAACGGCTTCTGCAAAAACGCGGCGTTTTTCTCGCCGGTTATCAAATCGTGGATCGTCCTGTCGGTGTATCCGGAAATATAGAGCACCTTTATCCCGGGCATCATCTGGCGGAGACGACCCGCGAGGGCGGTGCCGCTGAGGCCCGGCATCACCAGATCGATAACCGCAATATCAATGCTCCCGTTGTGCCGCTCACGGATGTCGAGCGCGTCAGAGCCGTTACGCGCGGCGAGTATCGTGTATCCGTGCAGCTCGAGGACGTGAGAAATCAGGTTTCGCACCACGTCCTCGTCCTCCACGACCAGTATCGTCTCCGTTCCATGACGCGCTTCACCGTCCGCCGTCCTTTGCATCTTCGCCGGTTCGGGTTTTTCCGCGCGCGGCAGGAACAGGGTGAACACGCTTCCCTTCCCCGGTTCGCTGAGTACGTCGATATGGCCGTCGCTCTGGGCGATGATGCCGTAAACGGTCGGAAGGCCCAGCCCCGTGCCCTCTCCGGGGGCTTTGGTGGTAAAAAACGGCTCGAAGATATGCGATCTTGTTTCGTCGTCAAAACCATGCCCGGTGTCGCTTACGGTAAGCCTGACATAATCGCCCTGCCGCATTTCCGGCGAGAAGCCGGGAGAATTGAACGGAACGGCGCAGTTGGCGGTTTCGATCAGCAGTTTTCCCCCGCCGGGCATGGCGTCGCGCGCGTTGACGGCCAGGTTCATGATCACCTGTTCGATCTGTCCCGGATCCACCTCGATCTTCCAGAGGTCTTTTCCCAGGCCGCTTTTCAGCTCGATATGCTCGCCGATAAGCCGTCGCAGCATTGATTCGATATTGGTGACGATGGTGTTGAGGTCCACGACGCGCGGCTGCAGCACCTGCTTTCGGCTGAAGGCGAGGAGTTGCCGGGTGAGGTGGGCCGCCCGCTCACCCGCGCGGTTGATTTCCTCTAACTCCCGGATGAAGGGGTTCCCGGCGGGGACCTGTGAAAGGATGAATTCGCTGTACCCGTTTATGACGGTGAGCAGATTGTTGAAGTCGTGCGCTATGCCTCCGGCGAGCCTTCCCACCGCCTCCATTTTTTGAGCCTGGAGAAATTGCTGCTCGAGCCGCTTGCGGTAGGTTTCGTCGAAGATATAGCCCCGGATTTCCACAAGGTCGCCGCCGTCGAACGTGCCGGTGGCATTGGTCACGATGTACACGGGGGAGCCGTCGGCGCGGCGAAGCTCGCGTTCGTGGTAGACAAGCATCCTGTTTTCGCGGATGGACCGTATGAAGCCCTCCCAGTCCGTAACAGACGTAAACAGGAGCGGGAAGCCGGTCCCGATCGCCTCCTCGGTCGAGGAAAAACCGAAGATGCGGGCGAATGCAGGATTGCAGGTGACGATCAAACCGTTTCCGTCGGCGATGAAGTCTCCCGTGAGGTCCTCCTCGAAAAAGCGGCGGTAGCGCTCTTCGCTCCTTCGGAGCTCGTTTTCCATGCGGTGCTTGTAGAGCGCCATCTCTATGGTCGTTCGAAGCTCGCGCTCCTCGAAGGGTTTCAGGATATAGCCGTACGGCTGCGTCAGCTTGGCGCGCTGGAGGGTGGTGTCGTCGGCATACGCGGTGATGTAGATGATCGGGATGTCCCGGCGTTCCTTGACCTTTACGGCTATCGACACGCCATCGGCCGCGTCAGCGCCGGCCCCCTTCAGTAAAATATCCATCAGGATGAGGTCGGGCGCCTCCTCCTCGACCATTGCGAGCGCCTGTTCACCGTCCGACGCGATGCGGATATTGTGGTATCCTGTCCGCTGGAGTGAACTCTGGATATCCAGGGCGACGATTATCTCGTCTTCAACTATGAGAATTCCGGGCTCGTTCATCGTTTTGTTTCCGGGCTCCTTAGATGGGTCCGATTGTGATATTTTGCCTGCTCTGTGCGGTACCGGTCGATGTGTGACGCACAGGGATTGTAAGTCCATTTTTACGCAATAATCAATAATTAAAATACCTTCGTGTTGTATCAGCATATACCCGGCGAATAACCGTGGCGGGCGGAAAAAACGGTTGTCTTTTGGATTACATCCGTATAGGATGTGGCAGTTAACGTCGGGGAAACGGAAGCATACAATGGAAAGAGTCGAAATCTGGTACCTTGCGGACTCAAAGGCGGGAGAGGCCCTTTCGCAGTCGATCAGGTATCTCGGACTTTCGATGAACCTGGTCACCGGCGGAAATTTTGCGAAAGCGGAGATCCTCAGCGGCAATCTCAACATTTTTATCATAGACCTGTCCGAGCGCGACCTGCCCGCAATCATGTCGGTTGTGCGCGACGATCAGCGCCTGCAGGGATTTTTGAAGTTCGTCATTCTGAAAAAGGGCCTCGTTAAAGAGGCTTTGTCGCTATCGGCCAACATGCTCCAGGTCGAGTTTATCAGCCGCCCGGTGGACAAGCGCGAGTTCATCCTGCTCCTTGAGAAATCGATACTGGTCGAGCGTTATCGTGAGATGATGCACAGCGTCTCCCGCGATGTCGAGGACCGCATCGAGACCTTCGAGAGCCTGATGAACATCAACCGCAAGGACTTTTTCGTGACGGACAAGGAGCGCGACGCATTCCAGCGCATCATCGAGCACGAGAAGCACCTGGTGTCGGAACAGTCCAGGCTCAACCGGGCGATCAGGGAATTCACCTCGCTGCGCCAGATGGAGATCTTCAACATGACGGACCGGATCAAGGCCGAGGAGATGCTGGCCGACCTCCGGCGCAGCGAGCTCATGGATGCCAACAGCGTCATCAGGGCGCAGGAGTCGCTTATCGACTTTTCCAGCCGCGAGCTTCATGAAGCGAACAGGATCATAAACGCGGCGGAAACGGTGGTCGAGCTGGGCAGGCAGGAGGCCATATCGCTTCGTGAAGAGCTGGCGAGCGCGGTAAAGCGGAACAGGGAACTGACCGAAGAGGTCGGCCGCCTGAAAAAAGAGCTGGAATCCCTCGGGCGAAAGGGGCATCGATAGAGACACACATGGAATGGGAAAAGATACTGGCCGACTCGGTCACCGACGGGAAACTCAAGGAGCTGCATCTTAAAAAAATTCCGATCCTTAAAACCTGCAATAACTGGCGGGAGGTCGAACCGGTCGGCTGGGTGGACCACCAGATGAAGTTCAGTTATTACAAGGGCGGGCTGGTGAAGCTTAAAGGAAATATCTATTTCGTTCCGGAAAAGACGATCAACGCCCTCTCCGAGTACATCAACTGGAAGTTTCCCCTCACCATAAGCGTCTACAGGGATTAATCGGCCTCGTCGCCGTCTTCGAACAGGGTGATCACCGCGTCTTTTTTCTGCGCGGCCCGCACTATGTGGTCCAGGCTCTTCCTTTCGATTATCGCGTAATGGGGGGCGAGCCGCTCGATGATCCCGTTGTTCGTAACGAGGAGCATTTCGTCTATCACGCCGGGATGGCTGCAGTGCAACAGCGTCACATCGGTTATCCGGATTCGAACGGTCTGCGCCGACCACTCGTTCAGGAGAAACCCGAGGTTCTGCGGAATCCCGTTTCGCGCGTATTTCTCGAGCGATGCGATAAACTCCAGGTGCGACATCCCGCGCTTGTCCGCGCGCACCACCGAGTTCCTGCTGATGCGCGTGTGAAGCATCAAGTCGTCCTTTACGATGTCCGAATGGGCGGCGAGCAGGTATAGGGCCTCGGCGGGGACTTCGCGCCGGGGAATGATGAGCGTGAAGTCCGGGTTGATGTACACCCTGCGGGCGTCGGTCTCCTGCCGCTCGACCGCCGTGCGCCTGGTCTTGGAAAGTTTGGCGGCGGCCTCCATGCCGATGTCAGAAAGCAGTACCGAGTCCCCCTTCGTTTCGGTAATCCCGAACAGACACAGCATTCTTATACCGGAGTGATACTGCCGGACCGTCTCCGTCCGCACACGGGTGAGCCCTTCGGGGGCCTGCGGATCGGACCCCGAAAGCGAACGCATGACAAACCTGGCGAAAAGGGAGCTTTCGTTTTCGCCTCCATGGTGCAGTACGA
>JBFZEY010000295.1:0-5656 GCA_041306625.1 Spirochaetota bacterium
AAACCGCATCTGTGAAGAAGATATTGGGAGAAATTCAGAAGCTTGCAGGTGACGCCGGTAAGTATGCGGATTTTTACCGCGAATTCGGCAAACAGCTAAAGGAAGGACTGTACCAGGATTACGAAAACAGGGAGACATTGCTGGAACTGGTCCGCTTTAAGTCGACGACTACCAGGAAGGGCGAATTTACGAGTCTCGCGGAATACAAAGGACGCATGAAACCAGACCAGAAAGTGATCTATTACGTTACAGGGGAGAGCGAGGACACTCTCAGGCAATCACCCTTGCTCGAGATGTATCGCGACACGGGCATTGACGTGTTTATCATGGATGACGAGATCGACGAGATAATAATCCCCTCGATCGGGGTTTATGACAAACTGGAGTTCAAGTCGGTAAACAGAAGCGACGCCGCCGATGAGCTTAAAACCGAGGAAGACCGGGGCAAAGAAAAGGAACTCGATCCGTTTATCGCCAGGCTGAAAGAGATACTCAAAGACAGGGTCAAGGATGTCAAGGCAAGCACCCGTTTGAGCGATTCACCTTCATGCATTGTCGTGGACCAGGCCGACCCGACGGTAAAAATGCAGAGCATACTGAAAGCGATGGGCAAATTTGACTTCGGCGACATCAAGCCTGTGCTCGAGATCAATCCCCAACACGAGATAATACGGCGCTTGCAAAAGATCGAAGATCAGTCCCTTCTCGAAGATGCGAGCATCATTCTTCTTGAGCAGGCCATGCTAATTGAAGGGATTAAGATCGAGAATCCGGCCACTTTTGTACAAAGGCTGAACAGGCTGATGGAGAGGGCGCTTTAGCGCGCGGGGGTGGTTCGGTTGTTGACGCCGTAAGGGGTTATCCTTCTGATTACCTGTAAAACACAGGGCCCGCGCCTCCAGAATTCGGACGCCCCGCCGCATGAAACGGCGGTGCGTTTCCGGTTTGACAAAGTCGGCGGGCCATAGTACGAATACAGCATTCAGGCCCGGAGGTAATCAATGGACGTATCCAATTCTGTCATGAAAAAACTCGACAACCTGACCTATCTGCTGGAGCTGGTCAGAGATGAGATGGAGAATTCCATCACCGACAGTCTGCTCGAGTTCGCGAGCGGGTACTCGGAAAAATTCGAGGTGAGTGATGTCACCGAGGAGGATGGGGGAATCCTCGAGGGATTTTTCGTGGTGCTCGACAAGGACAAGGGCGTACTCATAGAGTTTAAAGGCGAACCGCTGGTGCCGTTTTACTCGATGGAAACGGACGATATGTTCGATATCTTCGTGCGCATTCATTCGGCTTTACTCGAAGATACCGTCTCATATAATTGATAAGCAACATTTCCGGTACTGGACCGCATTAAGCATAACCGGCGAAAAGCCGGAGAGGGGTAGGCCATGAAACGCACAATTCTTTTCTTAGCCGTTCTGCTGATGTCAGCCGCGTTCGGTTGCGCCGGAATGAAGGCAACGGAAGACGGCAGGGAGAAGGCCTCCGAAATCGATATATCTTCATCCGAGGACGAAGTCCGGTCGGCGGATAAAAAAAGCGATGAAGGGAAACCGGCCGTATCGGCGCCTAAAAAGAAAAACGGCAAAGACACCCCATTATTGTTGGAAGCGGAATCGGACATGCCGCGCGAAAAGGGGATGGATCGAACCGCCCGCAAGGAAGATGCGGCGGGAAGAGGCGGGAAAAAGGGCGCCCATGCGGAAGCCGGCCGCCCGGCGCCGCCGTCCGCCTCCGGACTGAAGGCCGGTTTCTCCGATGACAACAAGCAATTCAACTACTTCGTGAATTTCATGAATACGTACAGGGATCAGGTGCGTCAATATCCGATCAATATTCGGGAGCGAATCAGCATCAGGGTTATCGATACCGGCAAGCGCTCGATCGCAAATGCCAGGATCGAGGTTTTTTCCGATAAAAAATCGCTCGTAACGGGGAAAACCTATGCCGACGGAACATATCTGTTTTTCCCTTCCGAGTACGATGGGAAATACACCTCATACAGGGCGATCGTCGCCGTCGGTCAGTTACGAAAAGAGGTTATTTTCGACCGCCAGGGAAAGCGCGAAATAATTGTGCCGATGGAGATGGAGCGACCCGTGCAGAAGAACGTACCGCTTGATATAGTCTTCATAATGGACACGACAGGAAGCATGGGAGAGGAGATCAGCCGGCTGAAGAGCACTATCGAAATAATAAACCTGAACCTTGTTTCGCTTTCGACAAAACCAAAAATCCGCTTCGGCATGGTGCTCTATAAGGACAGGGATGATGAGTACCTCACGAAGATAATCCAGCTTACCGGTGACCTCGATAAATTCCGCTCAGAACTTGACAGGGTGAACGCGTCGGGGGGTGGTGATGAACCCGAGGACCTGCAGTCCGCGTTGAAAGAAACGGTCAAAAAGATCGCATGGAACTCAGATGGCATACGCCTCGCATATATAATTACTGACGCCCCTCCGCATCTCGATTACGGACAGGACTACACGTACGCGACGGCGGCAAGGGACGCCCGTAAGGCCGGGATAAAGCTATTCAGCGTCGGAACGGGCGGGCTCAATCTAATGGGTGAGTATATCCTTCGCCAGATAGCGCAGTATACCTCGGCGGCGTATATCTTTCTCACGTATGGTGAAAAAGGCGAAAGCGAAGGCGGCCGCGAAGGGAGCGTGAGCCATCACACGGGGGCCAACTTCCAGACCGACAAGCTCGAGACCATCATCATCCGATTGACGAAGGAAGAACTGTCGCATCTGACCGACGTGCCGCTGGAGAGCGGAGAATCGTATATACAGGCGACAAAGATCGAGGACGAACAGAACGAGGAGACACTGCGCAAGCTCTTCGACATGGCCGTGGTACAGCTTGTTGACTATTCGTCGATCGGCATAGCCGGCGGCACACCGGTAAGCCTGATTCCCTTCGGCAGCGCCGATACCGTTGACAAATCCAGTGCCGAATACTTCGCCGAACAGATGAACTTCGCGCTGACCCGGAACAAGACCTTTAAAACAGTGGAGCGCCGGGATCTGCAGAAGATACTTAAAGAGCTCGAACTCGGCATGACCGGAATGGTGGAGGACGAGAATGCCGTAAAGGTCGGCAAGCTTATCGGCGCCAGGATGATCGTAACCGGTAGACTGTATTCGAAGAACAAAAACTACGAGGTCTTCCTGAAGCTTCTTCGGGTTGAAACCGGAGAGGTGCTGTCGGTGAACAAGCTGATGATTGATCGCCGGCTTGGACTTTCCCGATAGGATCAGGGGCGTAAAAGGGTTAATTGGTCGCGCTACGGATATTCCCGGGCTTTATGATGGGGGGAGGTTCGTTGTTAAGTATTCGATACGCATAAATCCGTTTGCAGTATTGAAATAGCATGGAAAAAGGCCGGGGAACCTGAAATTCAGGCAGACGCCATGCGGCCTCTCCCTGGATATTCCGTTCCCCGGCCCTTTTTAGCCGGTTTGGAAATGAAACTGACGCAGCCTCGACAACGCTTTAAATCCAGCCGATCTTCTTCGCCTCGTGGAGCAGCTTGTCCCTGAACTCTGGATGTGCGATGTTGATGAGTTCGTGAATGCGCTTCGAGATGCTCTTGTAGCGCAGGTGGGCCACGCCGTACTCGGTAACGACATATTCCACGTCATTTCGCGACGTGCTGACGATCGTTCCGTGCGGCAGGAAGGGGACGATCTTGGAGCGAAGCTTCCCGTCCTTGTCATTGTATGTCGCGTTGAGGGCGAGGATGTTCTTCCCCCCCCTGGAATAGCGGGCGCCCTGGATAAAATCGACCTGTCCGCCGGTGCCGGAATACTGTCGCGACCTGATTGACTCGGATGCTGCCTGGCCTGTCAGGTCAACCATGAGGGTGTTGTTTATAGAGATCAGTCCATCGTTCTGGCCGATGTTGCGCGGGTCGTTGATAAAGCCTATCTCCCTGAAAACGAAATTGGTATTGTGGTCGATATAGTAATAAAACTTGCGGTTACCGACACAGAAGGAGCAGAGCACCTGGTTCGGGAAATAATTCTTCCTGGAGCCGTTTATGGCGCCGCAGGTGACAAGGTCCATGATCGAATTGGAAACGACTTCAGCGTGCAGTCCGAGGTCCTTTTTATCCTTTAAAAAGTAGCCGATCGCGTTACCGAGGCCGCCGAAACCGAGCTGGATGGTCGAACCGTCCGGGATCATATCCGATATATATCCGGCTATCTTCTGCTCGATATCGGTAATCGGGATATCGGGGATTTCGATGATAGGAATATGGTTCTCGATGATGTGGTCGACTTCCGAGACATGGATCGTGAAGTCGGGGCTGTTAAGCCAGGGAGTGTTCTTGTTCACCTCCACGATGATGGTGTCTGCCTTGGAGATCACGTTCTTGTCCACGAAGCCGGCGAAACAGGAGCGGTTCATGTAGCCGTTTTCATCCGGAGGCGTGACCACGGCCGCGACCCTGTTGAATCCTACGTAGTCGGAGTACAACCCGGTGTGGCCAAGGTGAGTCGGCACATACTGTGCTGTTCCCCATTCCATGCAGATGCGCTCCATCGGGCCGACGAACACGGTTTCGATATGGAAGCTCTCTCTGTTCTCGGGCTTCATATAGTCATAAAGGTTGAGCGCCAGGCCCATGCTCAGCATGACGTTTTTAAGCTCGCCTGACCGGGCGCTGAGCGCCCTGGAGAACGCGTCCGGAATACAGGTTCCGCCGCTCATCGCGATCTTGTCGTCGCTCCGGATGACTTTTGCCGCTTCTTCCGCACTGCACAGTTTCGCCTTGTATTCATCCTGCCAGGAAGAGAAAGTCTTTCCGGGTATTCCTCGCCTGGGCTGTACAATCTCCGATACCGACATGCAATCCTCCTCGAGAGTATGTCTATCGCCGGATGTACGATGCCATCGAGCGTTAGCACTTAAACAAATATGCTTACAACAGATAATATGTCAATAATAATATGCATAGTATAATAAGTATATCTTAAATCAACAGTGTGGTAAAAACTATGTTGATTAGTTATTGTACAATAATAGCGTTTATGTACTATAAAACGACCTGCCGGGCGATATACCAGAGAATAAGCATTTTATTCATTATGTTGTTGTCTGGATGTAATTATAAAAGTATATTTATATACCGACTCGGGTATTTTGTGAACGATACAGGCCAAATGAAAAGAGTACATTTATTACTGGTATTGAGCCTTACGGGCATTTCGCTCATGTGCGGAAGCGACATAGAGCTATTGCTGGAAGAGGGAAAAGGATTTAATGAATTCATTTTCTTCGTCATCTCAACCACCCCGTCGGCCGGCGAGGGTTCGGTCCCGGTAAGCAGCGAAATCTCGGTGGTCGTAAACGATTATCCGGATACTGATACTCTTCCCCCCATCAGTCCGGATAATTTTATCGTGCGAACGGGCGGCATCCCGGTGTCGGGTAGTACGGCATTTAATCCGGTCACAAAAACCATCACCTTCACTCCCGACACGGTTCTATCGCCAGGTACGGCATATACCGTTTTCCTGAGCCGGAATATTGCAAGCATCGCGGGAGTGGAATTGACGGCCGATTATTCATTCGGCTTTACCACTGCCGCCGCCTCAGAACCGGAATTCGAATTATACCGGGGGGCCATGCCCGT
>JBFZEY010000296.1:0-3830 GCA_041306625.1 Spirochaetota bacterium
TATCTCGAACGTACCTACAGAGCAGACTGCCCCGACGATTCCGGCCGTGTCGGGGCGCGACGCCGCGAGAATGCACATGGCGGCCGAAAAAGAGGGTGAGAAGAGCGAAACCATCCCGCTCGGGCACAGTTCGGAATTGCCGGCGATTGCACGGATCGTCGAAGCGATGGTGGCAACCGTGCGGCCGGTTATCTCGAATTTCTCGATATCACTGTATGATGGTGAGAGCACGATGAACCCGCCTGCCGCCATGGCCCTGCAGATCGTGGCGAAACGGATGTCGCGATAACCGTGGACGGACATTCCCGACACGGCCAGAATTGTTCCGCGGGTCCTGCCGTGTCGCGACGCGGTGCGCCGGTAAACGATCGCGGGCAGGCGGCAGCCCCCCGCTTCCAGTTCGACATCGAATTCATCGATTTTCGGGAACGCTTTCAGCTGAGAACGCAGAATGAATTGAGTCGCGCGGATAAAAGCCCTCATCGCATCTCCATCTTCTAAAATTATGGTGTACGCACACGATACTGCCAGCCACGGGCTGGCCGGAGAATCTATTTCGCTCCTCCCGGATGAGCGCGGTCATTGCAGCGACATCTTCCCCCGCTCCCCGGGCACTTAGGAGATAACCGCTATGATGGCTCAACGAAGGCAGGTGGGCGTGAAGAAAATATGAAGATCCCCTTAATTGTTGCGGATGTGGATGGTCCGCCGCTCGACCCCCAGGAAAGGCCTGATACCGATCATGCTGAAGAAAAGATCGTCGCTCTTGATTGACACCACGCTCCGGACCTCCCTGAGCCTGAACGAGAACAGGGCGGTAACGATAATGCGCATGACGGACGAGATGACGAGGATCGTGAGGATCCTGTATCCCATGATCGGCGGTACCTGCGTGGCAAGAAATCCCCCGAGGAGCGCCCCCGCGCTCAGCATAACGCCGTTGAGCACATTGAAATAAGAAATGTACCGCACGCGCCTGTCCGGGGCCACGGCGTCGTAGATGAAGTTAGATGCGCAGAGGTTGAATCCCGCCCACGCGAAACCGGACACCAGCTGCACGCCGATCAGGAAGGCCGGGTGGCGGCTGATGAGCCACAGGAGAGGGATAATGGAGATGATCGGGGCGGTGAACTGTACAACGCGCACGTTGCCGATAGAGTCGGCGAGCCGCCCCCACCGGCGCATCATCAGGTACATCACGAGCGTTGCCGTAACCAGTACCACCGAAAACTCGAAGTAATTGAAGCCGAGATCACGAAGCATGAGCACGGTGAAGAACGGAGCGGCGATGTTCACCGAAAAGTTGAGGAGCGACACGAAGATCACGAAGCGGGCAAAATCGCTCGAACGGAGCTTGCGGATGAAGCTCTTCAGCGCGACCCTCTTCGCCGGGCTGTGGCGAACCGGTGGATCGTACATGCGGCGCAGGTACGCCCACGAGAGCAGCCTGAAGACGAACGCGAGTGCGAACACCGCGACGAAACCGGCGCCCAGGCGCTCGACGGGCATGCCGTGCAGCAGCATCCCCGCCGCGAGCGAAGCGCAAACGATGATGACGCCGAGTACGCTGTTTCGCCATCCGAAATAGGCGCCGCGCCTGCGGACCGGTATTAGATCGGACATGAGGCTTCCCCACGCCGGAAGCGCGATCGCGCCCGAGGCGGTGAAGAGCACCGCCAGAAGGATAAGCATCTCCGTCGTGAGCATGCCCAGCGCGCCTGTAGCAGCGATCGTCAGCAGCGACAGGGCCTGTATCAGCACGAAGGTGGTGATGACGCGCCTGCGCGAGCGGAATGTCCGGATGAAGTCGATCGTTTTCATCTGGGCGAACGAGGCGATGAGGTTTGGAAGCGAAACCAGCACCCCCACTTCGCGTACCGTCCCGCCCAGGAAGAGAAGGAGCGGAGTGAAATACTCCTGCGTCAGGCCGATCATACCGCTCGCGAAAATGCCGTCCATAAAGGAAAAACGAAGTGATTTTCGGACTGCTCCGCGCTCAATGCCAGCCACGTTAAAACCCCGTTTGTAAAGAGTGTATAATCATGCCGGTTATCACAATAGCTTACTGGCCGGAGAGGAGCGAGACGAGCCCCTTCCGTACGATCATGACGGCGATCGCCGCGAGGAAAAGACTGGTGATCTTGGACAGGGCCTTCGATCCCGCCACCCCGAGGACCCGCCCGAGGAGCGCGGAGAGCGAGAAGATGAGCCCCGCGATGGCGATGTTGAGCGTCACCGAGACGAGGGTGGGGACGATACCGTACTCCTCGATGATGAGCAGCGAGGTGGCCAGAAGCGCCGGTCCGGCCAGAAGCGGCGTGCCCAGCGGGACCACGCCGAGCTGTTTCTGTGAGATCTTCCGGTCGCCCTGTGAGCCCATAATGTCGAGGATCGCTATGCAGAAGAGGATCGCGCCGCCGGCCACCATGAAATCGCCCACGGTGATGCCGAGAAAGCGGAAAATGAGCTTGCCGAGGAAGATGAAGCCCACCGCCAGGCAGAGGGCGGTTAGCAGCGACTCGAAAAGGACGCGCCGCTTCTCCGCACGCTCCATCTTTTCCGTGAGCGAGATATAGATGGGAAGCGTACCGATGGCGTCCACCGCCACGAAGACGGGGATGAAGGCCAGGAGCAGGTTTCTGAAAAACTCTTCCATGAAGAATGGCTACCAGCGCGCGGCGTTTCTGTCAATGGATAATCGGCCGGTTCCTGCTGTCCGGTAAAAAGTGCATGACATTTTCGTGCTCGCATCGTCGATTCGAATCGTCGCTTCGGGGTATCGACCTCGCGGAAAAACACATGAGTGATAATTCTTCCATAAAGACCACCCCGGTAAACAGGCTCCTGTCGCTTGACGTATTTCGCGGGCTCGCCATTGCCGCCATGATTCTCGTCAACAACGCCGGGGACTGGGACCACGTGTTCGGGCCGCTCCGGCACGCGCGCTGGCACGGCTGGAGCATGGCCGATCTGGTATTCCCCTCGTTCGTATTCATCATGGGTACCGCGCTTCCCCTCGCACTGGGGCGTCGGCTTGGGGAGGGAGAGTCCCGACGGCGTGTTATGGTTTCGGTCTTCCGGAGGACCATCATCCTGCTTCTTCTCGGGTTCCTTCTGAACCTCCTGCCCCAGTTTGATTTTTCGACCGTTCGCGTACCCGGTGTTTTACAGAGGCTTGCACTCTGTTACCTGCTGGCTTCGCTCGTATTCCTGGGCTCGCGCCGGCCCGCGCTGTGGTGCGCCGCCGCCCTTGCGCTCATGGCCGCGCACTGGGCCGTTCTCGCACTTGTGCCCGTTCCGGGGTACGGCCCCGGGGTGCTCGAACCCGAGGGAAACGCCGCCTGGTACGTCGACAGCCGCCTGTTCGCGGGCCATACCTACCGGCACGCCCCCGCGCCCGGTTTCGATCCGGAGGGTCTCGTCGGCACGCTCTCGGCCGCGGCAATGGCGATTTTCGGGATGGTCACGGGGGATTGGATGCGGCGGGAGCGAAGTACGCAGAGGCGCTTCCGTGGCCTTTTCGCCGCGGCGAACGGAATGATCGCGGCGGGGCTGGTGATGAACACCTTTATGCCCATCAATAAAAACCTCTGGACACCGGCATTCTCCGTGTTTACCGCCGGCTTCGCGCTCTATTTTCTGCTGGTGTGTTTCTGGCTGGTGGAGGTAAAAAGGCGGCTGCGCCCGGCGCTTCCTTTCGTTGCGCTCGGGTCGAACGCCCTGGCCGTGTATGTGCTTTCCTCACTTGCGGCGAAAATCCTCGTCACGATCACCGTTGCCGGGGCCGAAGGGGAAGCGCTGTCTCTGAAGACGGTAATCCACACCACGCT